>NZ_JBQXEZ010000008.1:0-85794 GCF_052618305.1 Desulforudis sp. DRI-14
CCCCGTACCGGTTAGCCCTCGGTTCAGTTATTGTCCCTTTGAGTGCTATCCCTTGGTCTCGCGGGTTTGATGGTCGATAATATGGTGCGCCCAGCAGGAATCGAACCTGCGCACCTGGCTCCGGAGGCCAGCGCTCTATCCTCTGAGCTATGGGCGCAAAGATCAGCAAAATTAATTATACCTCACCAACAGACCGAATGCAACTTGAACTGCCTTGCATTGAACACTGAGCGTCGAGCACAGACCTGCGACCGATTACAGGCCCGCCTCCTGCTGGATCTGTTTGAGGAGGCCTGCAGAGTGGTGCAGGGCCCCGAGTTCATTCGGCGCAAGGGGCAGTTCGAGCACCTTGTGTCTCCCTTCCCTTCCCATTACGGTAGGCAGGCTGCAGCATGTCCCCGACTCGCCGTATTGCCCCTCAAGCAAGCCCGAGACCGTCAGGATGCTCTGCTGGTCGCGGAGGATGGACTCGACGATGCGGCGGACGGCCAGGCTTACTCCATAATAGGTCGCCCCCTTGCGGGCGATGATCTCGGCCGCCGAATTGCGGACCTGGTCGGCAATCAGCTTCTTGTCCGGAAGCGGCACATCCCGCTGCCGGCAAAACTCGTCGATAGCCACCCCCGCGATGGTCGCCAGGCTCCAGGCAAACACCTCGCTGTCGCCGTGCTCGCCGATGACGTAGGCATGCACGTTACGTCCGTCCACCTGGCAGTGCCGGCTCAGGAACTTCCTGAAGCGGGCGCTGTCGAGGACCGTCCCGGAACCGATTACCTGACTGGAGGGGAGCGAGGTGAATTTGAGGGCGGCATAGGTCAGGACGTCTACCGGGTTGGTCACGATTAGGAGAACCCCGCCGTTCCAGCGGCGGGTTAACTGCCCGGTTACCTGCCGGACCACGGCCAGGTTCTTATGAACCAGGTCCAGCCTGCTTTCCCCGGGGCGCTGATTGGCCCCTGCGCAGAAAACCACGATACCTGCATCCCGACAATCGTTATAGTCGCCGGCATAGAGGTTGACAGGACCGACGAGGGCAGTCCCGTCGGCGATGTCCATGGCCTCCCCTTGCGCCCGTTTCCCGTCGATATCGATAAGGACGATTTCATTGACCATTTGTGCCGTCATTAAAGCATAGGCGATAGTCGACCCGACCACCCCGGCACCGATGATGGCGATTTTCAAACCAGGTCACCTCTTCTTTTTATCTTACCCAAAAACAGCAAGCTTTCCAAGACTAAACGGGGATTGAATGGGCGGTCAGCATTATGGGAACAATTACAAGCGAGGTGAGAAAAGTGCTGCGCAAGGCTTTATGGTTTGTGGCAAAGACTTACATCGCGGCCTGGGCGTGGCCCAAGTTTAAGCGCAACACCAGTGCTTTTATCCGCCGCACCTTCAGCGTGCGCAACCTTCTGGGAGACGGGGCGGGTACCTGGTGGGAGATGCGCAAGGTCAAATAAGGGGTCACGAAACAACAGGCCGGAATGGTAGGTGAAACATGTGACAGATACGATACTCATAACATATCCGGAAGAATCGCAGGAGCAGCCGATTCATCTTCAGCCCAGCAGTAATCGACTTGTACAATACGCCACCCGCCGGCCGCGTAAGCCAGCGCGAACGAGGCGGTTCCCTGATCGTATTGTCCGGAAGCCCAGTCTAAAGTCTCCACCCTGGCTTTAACACTAGCCGTTCCCCCGTCCACGTTTATCTCCAGCCATTCGGCCACCCGGGCTCCGCCGCAGTTATCGGTGTTGCGGGTCTCCCATACGGCATCGGTTAATTCGTCAAGCAGCGGGCCGGCATACGTTTGTCCAAGGATGACACGCAGTCCGTCCTTGGAATCGGCATTGAGAAAATCGTCCGCGGCAAGAGCTCTCTCGATGAGCTCCATTACTGATTCCTCCCCGACAAACCGGTCGCTGGCTGCGGCAGCAGGCACGGCACCAGCCCTCTGCACGGCTTGTACGTTTTCCTGGGCCGGGGTTGATCGGCCTGAATGACCCAGTTGGTTGAAAAACGTGCAGGCAGCCAGAACCAGCCCTATAACAAAGGCGAAACAAAGCGCAATACCGGGGAGACGCATACCTATCACCTGCCAGTTATTTCCTATAGACCCCGCCAAACTCCTGCAGCGAACTCCCTGTACTTTTGTCTGTAAAACGCGAAGAAGCTCATCACTGGCCTTCAGTGACAATGCAAAAATTATCTTCGTATCATTTTTACCCAACCTGCAGATACTGAAAGAAAAGCGCAATGGGAGGTTCGTCCGGCATGCGTCTTCGCATAGGTAAATTGCTTGGTTTGGCGGCCCTGGTCAGCGCTGCCTTTGCCGCTTATCAAATGATGCGTACGGAGGATAAACTTGAGTCTTCTATGAATGACCGGATGCCGGAGAAGAAGTAAGCGTAAATCAATCACTTTATAAGGAGGGCTTGCTGAATGCCAGATGGAACCCTTACCACCCTGTTGATCATTCTGCTTATAGGCGGGGGGCTATGGCTCCTGTTCCGGCGGAACGCTCTGGGCGTTCGTCCCGGTACGGGTGAAGACCGACGCGAAAACCGCGGAGAAGACCGTGGAGACCGGCCCCAAGAGTAGCCAAACCTTGTTGCAATTTTCTAACTATTTCTTGTTGACGCCGTGCTTTTCCACAGCTTACAATCGAATCACGGAGAGCGATGAGAGGTTATCAACAGTCGTTAGGTTCCGGACCCGTGAGCACGTTGTGAACGTTTGCCAAGTACGTGAGTCCCAAAGTCCTGTCGGTTAGTGTTTGGTTGTCATCGCTCTCCGTTTCATTTTGTCCGTATTGTCCGCATCAAGCGGGCTTTTTTATTTGAGTCGGGCTTCCAAATACCGGTGTATAAACTTTGTTCCACCGTCGCAAGCTTGAGGTTAAAGACGCATAAAGACAGGAGGACTTGCTACGTATGGACAGCTGCGGGACATGCACGCATTATACGGTTGAACGTAAAGCGCCGCTGGAAATGGGACGGTGCGCCGTGGGCGACGCCGCAGTTACGGGAGACTCCACGGGGTGCCCTTTTAATTCTTATCTTCCCCACCAAACTGCGGAAGGATAGTGTTTCCCTTAAAGAGAAAGGGCCTCGCGTAAGGCCCTTTCTTTTGTTTTTGCGGGTTGCTTAGACATATTAGACATAAGCGGGTGGACCCTGATAGGTCCCCTGTTGGAACTGGAACTGCCCCGGGAACTGTTGCCCGACCATCGGCTGACCGCCAACCCCGGAGTAGGTGTTGGCGATATTTTGCATCGTCCGCCGGTCAACCGTCGGCACCTGGTAGTATCCCCTCTGGTTCATATATTGGAAGATTTCATAGGCCATATTCACGCAGCTTAAAATGTCGTTCGTAAGCATCAAGCGCAATTCAGGGTCTGCAGCCTCAAGGGCGGCAACGGTGGCCGTGCTGGCCCCGCACTTATGGAGCATCAGCGCGCCGGTACAGATGGCCTGGTCGGACAGGCGCCTGGTGTTCGGGTGCGGCTGCACGGTTTGCCCTCCTTGAGCGCCGTAAGTCGGGGTACCGACATTGCGGATATGGTACGGAGAAACGTTCACTCCCCGCCCCTGCAAGTAGTTAAGAGTCTTCTGGTAGTCCTGAAGCATCCACTGCTGGTGACGTTCAAGAAGCGAGCGCAACTGCGGGTCCTGGGCTTCCGAGATATAAAGCGCATGGTGATCGATCATATTAACCTTTCCGCTCAAAACCTCATGCAGCTCCATAGCCTCGTGCATTCCTAACTGCATCCATAATCCCCCTTCTGCTTTTATTTTGAAAGCTCAAAATCTATTATGCCTCCGTTTGCATAAACGCATAACAAACCGGTTCCGCAAAAAGACTACCATTATTGAACAATCCCGGAGTTACATTCAGACACATTTATAAGGAAGGTGAACGGTATGGTCCAAATGAAAGACGACAAAGATTTCGAACGGAGACTGTTGGCCGGCGACAAGGAATACGATTTCGATCCTACCAAACTCCGGCCGGTAGCTAGAGATGAGCTTCTAGGCAATGACACCATCGAAGGTCCCCGCATCTAGCAACATCCTACATACAAAGATGTGGGTTCCCGCTCCCTGGGAACCCACATCCTTTTCAATCCCCATTCAAAAATAATTTGGCATTCCCGAACGAGAATGCCTTCTAGTCTAGCTACTTACAGCTTACTGCTGCTCAATCCTACCGGATTGAGCTTGGTGGGCCCAGGTAGATTCGAACTACCGACCTCACGCTTATCAGGCGTGCGCTCTGACCACCTGAGCTATGGGCCCGTTCCCCCTGATTAACAGTATAACATAGCAAGGTTTTGGAGCAAAGCCGCCGGTGAAGTAAACGAGTATTGATTCGAGAAACAAAACTGATACGAATGGATGTCAGCGGCGAAAGCTACCGCCTGAAGGGGAAGAAACGGGCGGGTCTGTTTGGAGCACAAGCAAGACCGGAGGTGATTAACGCCGATCAGTCAAAGCCATAGCTTGCTGGCCGGGTGGGTCCAGCCGGCGCCAGTGGGTCAAAAGTAAGTCGGCGCTGATTGGACAAGCGCAACCCTACCACATCTTGCATAAGATGCCACCAAACTATCATAGGAGGTATCTCTAATGCCACATATGCCTGGACAACAGATTAACCCACTGCTACTGCTTCTCCTTTTGTTGTTTCTTATGGGGGATATGAACCAAATCGACCCGCTGCTGCTGATACTCCTCATTCTGCTGCTCTTCGGCGGCTTCCCCACAATGGGCATGGCTGAAGGTGAGTAAAACCGGCAAATCAACTGTGAAAGAGCCTTTCCACAAGGAAAGGTTCTTTTTTTGGTTTACAAAACATCCATTGTGGGACCCTATAACCGAAAGGGGTTGCTTTAGATGCAAAACGAACAAATCAAACAAAATAACAGGCCCGTCCCGGAACCCATGCCGCCCGAGCCTCAGGGAGCGGGCTTTTCCGAGGACCTTGCCGACGGTCTGGGCTGGATGTACGCTACAGACGACGGAATCGATGATGAAGTGAAAACGGACAGCGACGAGGACATCCAAGGATAATCGCCCCGGTTGATTTGCCCCTCTCTCCGGCTTAACCGGGGTAAGACCTTGTTAATCAGTCAGTTACTCTGCAGGGATTCAGTGGCCGAAAGGAGAAGTGTCCGTGGAACTTTATCAATAGGAGAAGCAAGTTTTGCAACCCAATCCGTTTTACGTCGGCGTTTCCCTGGTCATCGTTTCGGCAGTCGGCTTCGGTTTGCTGCCCATTTTAGCCCTCTACGCTTACCAGGCGGGCGCCAGCGTTACAACACTGCTTTTCGTTCGTTTTTCGCTGGCTTCCCTGGCGCTCCTCACATACGCGGCCGTCAAGGTTAAAGAGTGGCCGGCAACAAGATTTCAGTGGGCATCCCTGTTCGTGCTGGGCGGGGTGTTTTACACCGTACAGTCGAGCTCTTACCTTTCTTCCGTAAAATACATCCCCGCTTCTCTGGCGGCCTTGCTCTTATACAGCTACCCCATTTTTGTCACCGTGCTCTCTTACTTGGTCAATAAAGAAAAACTGACGGTCTTACGCTTGCTTTCCATAGGGCTGTGCAGCCTGGGGACGGCTATGATCCTCGGCGTCTCTTTTGACGCTGTAAACTTCCTCGGCGTGTTCCTGGCTCTCACCGCGGCCGTCGTTTACTCCTGTTACATCGTCTTGGGGAACAGTGTCGTGGCCCAGTTGTCGCCAATAGTGACAAGCGCCTTTGTCTCGTCGTTCGCCAGCCTGTCGTTATTAATTATCGCGCTGTCCACCGGAACACTCGAATTCCGTCTCAGCCTTAACGCTTGGGCGGCCATGTGCGGTATCGCCCTGTTCTCGACGGTGATCGCCATGTTTGCCTTTTTCCAGGGCCTGAAGTTTATCGGTTCCACCCGGGCGTCGATCATAAGCACCGCCGAACCGCTGGTAACAGTGGCCTTTGCGGCGGCGCTCTGGCAGGAAAAGCTGACGTTGCTTCAGATGTTAGGGGGCTTGAGTGTTATGGCCGGCGGCGTGTTCGCGGTATTGTCCGGAACGGGACCGCAAGGCGGGAAAGATACAGTATCCGGAAAAAGTAACGAAGGCCCGGTTACCCCGGCTGCCCGTCAGTAGCTGTTAAATATTGACCCACAGTGCCGCCTCATATGTCGAATAACCGTCCAGTTCTTCAAGCGCCACCTTACGCCCGGTGCTAAGGGCAAAAAGCTCTCGCGCCAGCAGCAACGCCTGGGTCTTGTCTTTGGCATTGACGACGAAGCCTTGTTTGTTCAAGCAAACGATCCACTTCTGTTTGACGTCTGCCTGAGGCATCTTCTGCATCAAGTACACCACCACCCGTCTGCCGCAAGTGTAAAATCCTTAACTTTATCGTACTAATCAAGGTTACAATTGCTATGGGATATAGGTCACATCTCTTTGCCGTCAACGTCCCGGCGGTACGGGACCATGGTCCTACAAAATGCCCCGTAAACAGAAAAATTCCGACAAAGCAGGACGCCCGTCGGAACCTTTTGTTGTCCAGCGATGGCGATTAGCCTTAAATAAAAAATAAATTGAAGCGGCACGCCAGACCGCTTCAACAGTTTAATTTCTGGTAGCCCTAACGGGATTCGAACCCGTGTCTCCACCTTGAGAGGGTGGTGTCCTGGACCCCTAGACGATAGGGCCGAATTTTTCATTGGCTGCGGGACTAGGACTCGAACCTAGACAGCATGATCCAGAGTCATGCGTGCTACCATTACACCATCCCGCACCATTTGTTTCTCGACAGTGCAAGAGTTATTATAGCATGTCAGCCTGCTCGTTGCAAGCCCTTATGAACGATGCAGCTTTTTCCAGCCGCGCCAGGCAGCGTTCTTTTCCCAGGACGGCCATGATGTCGAAAAGGCCCGGGCCTACGGTACGCCCCGAAAGGGCCAGCCGCGTCGGGTGAATGATGGCTCCGCCGGAAATGCCCAGTTCCTCGATAAGCTTCCGGTAGGCCGCTTCCGTGCCCTCCACGGTGAAATCCCCGACGCTGGCCAGCGCTTCGCGGCCCTTATCCAGGACAGCCGCGACGCCCGGCTTCATGAAATGCTTTTTCACACCCTTTTCCTCGTAGGCGAAATCGTCTTTATAAAAGTACGAAGAAACGTCGGCCAGTTCAACGAGGGTGTGCACCCGCGTGCGCACGGCCTCGATAACCCGCGCCGTATAAGACAGGGTTTCGGCATCGGGATCGTCCGGGACCAGCCCCGCCGCTTTGAAAAAGGGCAGTGCCTCGGCCGCGATCTTTTCCAGCGGCAGCAAGCTGAGATACTGGGCGTTAATCCACGTCAGCTTCTTTACGTCATAGATAGCGGCATGTTTGGACACACCTTCCAGGCTAAACCGCTCCAGGATTTCCTCGCGTGTCAGAACCTCCCGCTCTCCGCCCGGTGACCAGCCAAGCAGGGCCAGGTAATTGACGATGGCTTCGGCCAGATAGCCTTCGGTACGGAACTCTTCGACGGCCGTGGCCCCGTGACGCTTCGACAGCTTGGAGCGGTCGGGGGCAAGGATCATCGGCACGTGGGCGTATTGCGGCGGTTCGAAGCCCAGGGCCCGTGCGATGACAATCTGCTTGGGCGTGTTGGACAGGTGCTCTTCGGCGCGGATCACGTGGGTAATCCGCATCAGGAAGTCGTCCACCACACAGGCGAAATTGTAGGTGGCGATCCCGTTGGATTTCAAGATGATAAAGTCGTCCATCACCGCGCGGTTCTCAAAACTGACCTCGCCGCGGATCAGGTCGGACACGACCGTGGTTTCATCCTCGGGCACCTTGATGCGCAGGACCGGCTTGATGCCGTTGGCTTCCTTCGTCTTACGCTCGTCCTCGCCGAGGCGGCAGCAGCGGCGGTCATAACGCGGGATCTCGCCGCGCTTGCGGGCCTCGTCGCGCATCTGCGCCAACTCTTCCGGGCTGCAGTAGCACCTGTACGCGAGCCCTTTCTCCAGCAGCCGCTCGGCCTCCCGCCTGTATATGTCGAACCGCTGCGACTGTTGATAAGGACCGTAGGGGCCGCCCTTGTCCGGGCCCTCATCCCAGTCAAGGCCCAGCCAGCGCAGGGTCGCCAGTATGCCCCTGGCCGCGTCGGCGATAAACCGTTCGGTATCGGTGTCTTCGAGGCGAAGGATAAAAGCCCCGCCGTGCGACC
Organism: Desulforudis sp. DRI-14; assembly: GCF_052618305.1. The sequence continues at coordinate 8,214 of NZ_JBQXEZ010000008.1, forward strand.
GCGCGAATAACCAGTTAAAAAGCGCCGTCCTCGCCCCGCCGATGTGCAGGCTCCCCGTCGGGCTCGGGGCGAAACGCACGCGCACTTGCTCCATCTAAGAACCGCTCCCCTGTCAAATTCAGTACGCCTTCTATTATATTGCCACTTTCTTTGTACTGTAAAGCCGCCACACGGTAAGATCCTTAGTTTTACCTTACATTCCTTACGTTTTTCCTAAAGAACTGTTTGGCAAAAGCCGATAGATTGTTAAAGCCTGCAGAAAGTTCATGCAATTTACGGGAAACACAGGGGGGTTTACGGGTGGCAAAATTACTTTCTAATGTTACGGGAGGCATTTCAAAGTGGGCTTTTAAGTCAATCAAATCAAAAATACTGGTACCTGTTACGCTGGTGATGGCCCTCGGTATCATCGGCACGGGGCTTTGGACAGCAAACCAGGTAAAGAAGGAAGCCAACATGGCCGCTCTGGAAAAGGTTAAAGGCGATATCGCCCTGGCTATGGCCCTGGTTGACGCCCGCTACCCCGGAGACTGGGAAATCCGGGACGGCAAGCTCTATAAAGGCCCCTACGTTATGAACGAAAACTGGGCCGTCGTCGACGAAATAAATAGGTTAACCGGCGACTCCTGTACCGTATTTCAGGGCGACACCCGCGTCGCCACGACTGTTAAAAAAGAGGGTAAACGCGCCGTCGGCACCCAGGTCTCGCCTGAAGTAGCCCAGGTGGTGCTGGCTAAAGGGCAGCCTTTTTTTGGCGAGGCCGAGGTCGTGGGAACCAAGTACCAGACGGCGTATCAGCCCATAAAGAATACCGAAGGTAAAATCATCGGCATGTTTTACGTGGGCGCCAGTAAGACATTTGTAGACAAGATGATCATGGACACCCTAAAAAGCATCGGCTTGACGTCGTCTGTGGTACTCGTGGTTATGGTCATCGTCACCCTGTTCCTCACCAATTCCCTTGCCAATCCTATTCGTAGAATAGTTACTCAGGTCGACCGGGTCGCTGAAGGGGATCTCTCCGCCCACATCGAAGGGACAAACCGCACCGACGAACTGGGGTCGCTGGCCCGTCACCTCAACACCCTTCTCAACAACTTTCGCGATTTTCTCACCCGCCTGAATACGGAGATGCGCAACGTATCACAGGTGGTGGAAGGCGTCTCGGCCAGTTCGGAGGAACTTTCGGCAAGCAGCGAGACGCAGGCCAGTGAATTGGGCTCTATTTCCGAAGCCATCAACAAAATGTCATTGGGAATCAAGAACATTGCCGGCCTCGCTCAGCAAGCGCTCGTCAACGCCAACCACACAACCCAAACCGCGGCTGAAGGCGAAGAGCAGGCCAAGGCGGCGGCGGGTGGCATGCGCCTGATCAACCAGAAGATGGACGACCTGACCAAGAACTCGGACCAGATCGGTGAAATCGTCGCGACCATTGAGGACATCGCCGATCAAACCAACCTTCTGGCTTTCAACGCCCAAATCGAGGCGGCCAGGGCGGGGATGCATGGACGCGGGTTCGCCGTCGTAGCCCAGGAAGTCCGCCGGCTGGCCGAGCGTTCACAGCAGGCCACCAGGGAAATCGCCGGGCTGGTGGCCAAGATCGAGGAGGCCATCAAGTCTTCCCGCGAGGCCGTGGACGGGGGAACAAAGAATAACGACCAGGTATACCAGGCCTTTCAATCCATCGCCGCCAAAATCAGGGAAATGGCCTCCGAAATCAGAGAGATCGCCCGGGCCACACAGGAGCAGACGGCTTCCAGCCAGGGCATAGCGGAATCCGTCCAGGCCATTGTCCAGGCCAACGAGCAGAGCGCCGCAGCCACCGGTGAGGTAGCAGCGAGCATGGAAAACCTGAACCAGATGGCCTACGAGGTTACCAAAAAAATGGAACGGTTTAAAGTCGGCTAGGCTGAACTATCTCAGGCCTGGCGAAAAGCGTTATACCCTCGATCCTCAGCAGGCGCTCCTTCCAATCGGGAGCGCCTGACCAGCCTCCTATGCTGCCGTCCGAACGGAGAACCCGGTGACACGGCACGACCAGGGGTGTCCTGTTCCGGGCGAGCGCGCCCCCGACGGCGCGCGCTGCTCTGGGATGATTGATGGCGGCGGCAACCTCGTTGTACGACATTGTCCGGCCGTAATCGATACGCTTCACCGCTTCCAGCACGAGGCGGGTGAAAGGCGTCTGCCCCTCCCAGTTGACAGGAACAAAGTCGAAGCTTAACCGCTCCCCGCGGTAGTAAGCCTCCAGCGCTTTCATCAGTTTCTGCTCCGCGCCGTCGGTGGGCGGCCCTCCTGAAACCAGCCCGGGGCGGCCAAGGTCGCCGATGGCCGTTTCCGCCGACGGGCGTGGCAGGCTGATGGCGTACAGCCCATCCTTCGACCATAGCCAGGCGACCCAACCCACATCAAGCTCCACTAACCGGGTTAGCATTATTAACCCCCATTATGTCAACAATAAAATATTTCTATTTATGGACCAAAGCCCGCTCCTAAATGATAGAATGCCCATGATCAGCTAAGAGAGGTGAAGGTAGTTGATGGCGCCGAGACTGACCGCTATGACTGCCAGTTCGGGGTGAGCCGCCAAGATAGGACCGGCGGTCCTGGCACAAGTTTTGGGCTCCCTCCCCGCAACCGACGATCCGCGGTTGATCGTCGGGATCAACACCTCGGATGACGCCGGCGTTTACCTGCTCAACAAGCAGACCGCGCTCATCCAGACCGTTGATTTTTTCACGCCTGTTGTCGACAATCCCTTTGATTTCGGGCGCATCGCCGCAGCCAACGCTCTCAGCGACATCTACGCCATGGGCGGGCGCCCGCTGACGGCCATGAACATCATTTGCTACCCGACCAAGGACGGCGACCTGGATACCCTCACCCAGATTCTCTTGGGCGGAGCCACTAAAGTACGGGAGAGCGGCGCAGTCCTGGCGGGCGGGCACAGCGTCGAGGACCGCGAGCCGAAGTACGGCCTGGCTGTTACCGGAGTAACGACGCCCGACAGGCTTCTGACCAACGCCGGGGCCAAACCGGGCGATGCACTCGTGCTGACCAAAAGACTGGGCACGGGAGTAATCACCACCGCCATTAAGGCCAACCTGGCTTCTGACGACTTAATCAGACTCGTCACCGAGCAAATGGCCGCGCTGAACGCCGGCGCCGCGGAGGCCGTGCAGGATGTAGGGGCGAACGCCTGTACGGACATTACCGGTTTCGGTCTTCTCGGCCACGCCGGCGAAATGGCCAGGGCCAGCAAAGTAGGCATTACCCTGTACGCCTCCCGACTGCCCTTACTGCCCGACGCTATCGACTTTGCCGCGATGGGCCTGCTGCCCGGCGGAGCGCACAGCAACCGCTGCTATCTGGCAAACACGGTGACCTTTGTTCCTGACATCCCGCTGGCCATCCAGGACCTGATGTTTGACCCCCAAACGTCCGGCGGTTTGCTTGTCTCTCTGCCCGCGGAAAAGGCGTCCGCACTTATCGAGGCCATGGCCGAACGGGGAACCGAAGGGGTCGTCATCGGCAGAGTGACGGAAGGAAACCCCGGTTGCATTAAAGTCGAGCCTTAAAAACTTGGCGGGGTTTCTAAAACCCCGCCAAGTTTTTAATTAGAACAGTGAACAGTGCTAACGGCCCAGATTCTCCCGCAACTTGGTCAGGAGGCCGTCCCACTTGTCGCCGCCGTTTGGCTCCTCGATCCCTTCCCGTTCCTTTTCATCCTCATCATCCTGCCCGTCGGCAGCCTGGCCGGCCTGGGGCGACGATCCGCTCAAAAAAGTAATGACCCTGCGCGGGGAAGCGCCCTCACGGTTGGCAGGGCCCTTGTACGGTATGCCGGTCAGGTCTTCAAAAAGCTTGTAGCGGTGGTCATCGACCAGCCTTATTAATTCGGTGAGTTTCTTGCGGAAGACCTCGTTGGCTGCGGCTTCCGCTTCGTTCAGGTGATGGCGGGCAAGGATGTAGGCCTGTCCGATAGCTACTTCCTTGAGCCTGTAATCCTTAAGCTCAGCGTTTAATCGCTCAATTTCCTCCTGCAACTGTTCTTTCTCCGCCAGCGCCGAGTCACGCGCTGACTGCAGGCTGCGACGCTCGGTCTGCAGCTCGGCGACCAGGGCCTCGAGGCGCGTGCACTCCTGCTGGACCTCCATAACCTGCTTCTGTACGTTCAACGCGAGCGTCATGTACCTGTCCTTATTCTGCAGCGCCTCAAAACTATCCTTTGCGAGCCGGGCCTTCTCTTCATTAAGCTCCCTCAGCGCCGCCTCCGCCTCGGCCAGTTTGCGCTCACCGATCGAAACCTGCTCGAGGGCCCTGTCCAGCTCCTTCTTCAGCTGGTCCAGGAGTTCCGGCGGACTGCTTTCGTCCCGGAGGCTCTCCAGGCGCTGCAGCTCGCCCCTGGCCGATTCCAGTTCGGCAAGCAGGTTTTCCAGCCGCGCCCGCTCCGCGGTCCACTCGGCCGCCTGCTTCTCGTACTCCGCTACCTGTGTCCTTAACCCGTGGATTTCCGCCCGCGCCTCCGCCATTTCCGCCGCCTGTTTCTCGTACTCGGCAACCCGCTGCTCTTCCCATTCGGCCATCTGTTTCTCGTATTCGACAACCTTGGCGACCAGGTCCGGCAGCCGCGTCAGCTCCTCGGTCCACTGGGCCGCCTTTTTCTCATATTCGTCGGCCTTGGCGGCCAGGGCCTGCAGTTGGATGCGCTCCTCCGCCCATCCCGCGGCCAGTTTCTCGTATTCTTCAATCTTGCCGGTCAGTTCCTCGATCTGACCCTTCTCCGCCTCCCGTTCCGCCGCCTGCTCCTCGTACGCGGCGAGCCGGGCGGCGAGCTCTTCGAACTGCTTCCTCTCTTCCGCCCACTCGGCTTCTTTCTTTTCGTATTCAGCGATCTGCGAAACCAGCAGCTTCTCGCGGGCTAAAAGGTCCCGGCGCTCACGCTGGACAGCCGCAAGTTCGACTTCAACCGCCCGCTTGGCCTTCTCCAGGTTGGCCAGGGCGTTTTCGGCTGCTTCCGCCTGCTTGACCCGTTCTCGGAGTTCCTTCAGCTCAGCGTTTACCTCGTTACAGAACCGGTCCACGTCAGCCACGTGATAGCCCCGGAACTTCTTGCGGAAAGCAACCATCATCAGATCCTCCCACTCCTTATTTAGACACGTCCAAAAGCTTTGAAGCTGTTTTTAGTGTAGATGTCAGGAATTGTCTACGGGAGAAATTACGACAAATTATCCCAAATTCCTTCTAAATTTCTCCAAACTAAAACATAAGAGAGGGCGTATCCGGTATCTTGGATTACGCCCCTCCATCTCTAATCGATATTCCGCCGTCCTTACTGCCCCTTGCTGAGGCTTGGCCGGCAAGCCGCCGACGACTGGGTCAGCAGGCTCACGACTACAAGCGTCAGGGTGGATAAAGGCAGGCTGAAGCAAATCGGGTCGATAACCGTCCAGGGGAACGCCATCACGGTGGCCTTGCCGAAGACGGCCTGGCTGACGCCGAAGGCGACGGCTTCCTTGGCGTGCAGGAAGGTCATCGCCAAAATGCTGGCAAGCAGGCCCACCGTAAGGCTGGCCACCGCTCCGGCCTTGGTCGCCCGCTTCCAGAACAGGGCCGCGGTGTAGGCCGGAAGAAAGGCTCCCGCGCAGATGCCGAAGAAAGTCGCCGTAGCCACGGCGATAATGTTGCCCGGGAGGCGGAAGCACAGGATGACGGTGATGACCAGGGTCACGAGTATCCCCAGGCGGTTGACGGTGATGTTCGACCGCTGGTAGAGGTCGTGGCTGGCCGCGGTGCCGATGGTGTGAAACTGGCCGCTCAGCGTGGACATCGCGGCAGCCAGCAGCGTCAGCATGAAGAGGTAGGAAAACCAATCCGGCATGGCGGTGTTGACGTATAAGGGGATCACGCGGTCGATGTTCGGTTTGCCGGTGGCCGGGTCGAGCGCGGCAAGCAGGGAGATTTTGCCTCCGTGCTCAAAGAAGAAAACGTTGGTCAGCGGCCCGACGACATAGACCGAACCGATGACGCCCAGGATGAAGAGGCCGCCGATCAAAACACCCCGGTTCAGCTCGCGGGGACCTTTGACGGTCAGGAACCGGACCACGAGCTGGGGTTGCGCGAGCACCCCGATGCCCACCCCCAGAACGAGCGACGAAACGGCCACCCACCACAGTTCCGAACCAAGCGCCGGCATGGCCGTCCATCCGAGGTGTCCTTTGGCCTTCAGGCTTTCCGGAACGAGCCCCGCCATATCGGTCAGGGCGTGGTGCGCGGCGGTGATGCCGCCCAGTTTAGCGTAGGTGACGACGAGGAGGACGACCATCCCGAGCATCATTATCGAGCCCTGGAGGGCGTCGGTATAAAGGACCCCCTTCAATCCCCCCGTGATGACGTAAGCCCCCACGAGCAGGGCAAGAATCCAGACGGCCGTGGAAAACTGGATATGCAGGGTGGTCTCGATGAAGCGCGCCCCGCCGATCATCACCGCGGCGGCATACAGGGGCATCGCCGCGACAATTACGCCTGCGGTGACCCGGCGCAGGAAATCGGATTCAAACCGTTTGCCGAGGAGTTCGGGAAAGGTATGGACCTGCAGCTCCCTGCCCATAATCGCCGTGCGTTTGCCGTACACGACAAAGGCGATGAAAATGCCGACGAAAATATTGGCGAACACCAGCCAGAGAAGCCCCATCCCGTAAAGGGATGCCGCACCGCCGAAACCGATAATGGCCGCCGTGCTGATAAAGGTCGAACCGTAGGCCAGCGCCATCAAGAAGGGATGGGCATCGCCGCCGGCAATGAGGTAATCTTTATTGGACTTGGTCCGCCGATAACCGTGATAGGCCAGAAAAACCGTTACTCCGATGTATAAAGCCACAACGACAGCGAGGGTGACCGAACTCATCTAGCTCTCTCCTTCCCGCCTCGCCAGTTAAGGTGTCAAGGTGTTAGTTGTCGCTGTTCCACTTGCAAATGCCGTAACCGACGCAGAGCAGACCGGCAAGGATGCTCAACACGTAAGCCAGCCAAACCTGTGGATCGGGAATGCCCAGCATTTTGTATTACCTCCTGCGTTATTTGCAGCTGCATTTGCCGCGCGGGTTCACGCCGTCTTCCGGCGACGGTTCGTCTCCTTTACCGCCCTTGCTCCTCTCGGCGAACTCGGCGAGCTTTTCGGCCACGAGCCGGTAAACTGATCCCTCGGGAAACTCCCCGTTCTCGTCAGGCAGGCCGGCCTCCCGGCCGAGAAGCAGTTCAACCCCCTCCCCGACCGTGGCGACGGCCCAGACGGTGAATTTTCCTTCCCTGACAGCTTCGATAACCTCGTCCTTCAACATAAGGTTGGGGACGTTGCTCTCGGGAATGACCACTCCCTGCATGCCCGTTAGGCCGCGGCTTTTGCACAGGTCGAAGAAACCTTCTATTTTTTCGTTGATCCCGCCCACAGCCAGGACCTCCCCTTTCTGGTTGATCGCGCCTGTAACGGCCAGGTCTTGCCGCACGGGTAGCCCCGACAAGGCCGAAAGCAAAGCGTAAAGCTCGGCGCTCGAGGCGCTGTCCCCGTCGACCTCGCTGTAACTCTGCTCGAAGACCAAGCGGGCGGTGAGGCTCAAAGGTCTCGCCTGGCCGAACACCGCGGACAGATAACCGCCCAGGATCATGACGCCCTTGGTGTGCAGGCGTCCGCCCAGGCGCGCCTCGCGTTCGATGTCGATCAGGCCGCCGCTCCCCGGCGCGACGGTGGCCGAAATGCGCACCGGTCTGGCGAAGGCGATGTCGCCGAGGTCTATAACCGACAACCCGTTGACCTGTCCCACCGTCGACCCGCTCGTATCGATACGTAAAAAGCCCCGCTCGATGTTCTCTTGCAACTGTTCCTCGATCAGGCCGGCGCGTAGCCTCCGCTCGCGAACGGCGGCCTTGATGTGGTCGACCCCGACGTACTCGCTGCCGTCCCGGCCGGCGTAGCAGTCGGCCTCGCGAATGACGTCGGCGACGTCGGCGAAGTAGGTGGAAAGCTTTTGCTGGTCGCCGGCCAGGCGGGAACCGTATTCGATCAGGGCGGCCAATGCCCGCGCGTCGAGGTGCCGGAGCCGCTCCTTGGTACAGAGCGTGGCGGCGAAAGCGGCATACTGCTGCTCGTTTCCGGGGGTGCGCTCCATCTGACGCCCGAACTCGGCCTTAACCTTGAACAGTTCGCTGAACTCCGGATCGTAGGCGTAAAGGAGCCTGTAGACAAAAGGATTGCCGAGGAGAATAACCTTTACGTCGAGCGGGATAGGCATAGGCTGAATGGTCCTGGTGCTGAGGCCGAATTGCTCGCTTATTTCCTCCACCGTCACCTGCCCGTCACGCAGGGAGCGTTTCAAGACATCCCAACTGAAAGGATTGCGCAGCAGTTCCTCGACGGGAAGGACGAGGAATCCTCCGTTGGCCCTGTGCAGGGCCCCCGGCTTGATCATCGAAAAGTCGGTAACGAGAGTGCCGAAATGCGCTTCCCGCTCAATCCGCCCGACAAGGCGGTTAAAGAGGGGATTGAGTTCGATAACCACGGGAGCGCCTTTAAGGTCGCTGTTGTCGACCAGGACGTTGACCTCGTACCTGCGGAAGGCGTTGCCGGTCAGCCAGGGCGGGACGCCGTGCTGGGCTTGGCCGTCCCGGAAAAGGGGGATGTTGTCCAGGATGTCCTCCAGCACCTCATCCAGGTGGGCCACGATGGCCGGGTTGGAAGCGTACTTTTTCTTCAGCCGGATGATGAGGTGCCCGGCACAAAACTCGGCGACCATCCGCTCAAGCTTGCCGGTGGCCTCGGCCGCGGCCCGTTCGATGTTTTGCAGCTGGCGCACCGTCGACTCGAGCTCGGCCTCGAGCCTTTCTCTTTTTTGCGTGATCGACTGCTTCACCTCGTCGGGCAGGTTGAGAAATTCGTGTTCCCTGATGGGTTTACCGTCAATGACAGGGATGATAAAAAAGCCCACCGGCGTGCCCTGCAAGGCGAAACCTTCTTCCTGGGCGCGTTTGCCCACCGCTTCAAGAAGCTCGATGCGCTGCCTGTTCAGAGCCTCGAGGGTTTCATTCCGCTGTTGGTTGTACTCCTCGCTCTCAAAGGCCCGAGCGATATCCCGGCGCGCGGCGGCAATCAGGTCCTTCATGTCCTGGGCGAATTCCCGGCCCTGCCCCGGGGTCATGCGAATGTACTTCGGGTGGTAAGTGTCGTGGAAGTTGTTGACGTAGCACCAGTCGGACGGGGTTTCTCTGGTGGCGGCGATGCTTTCCAGAAAGGCTTTGACGGTGGTATGCTTGCCGGTACCCGTAAACCCGGCGACGTAGATGTTAAACCCCTTGGATTTGATCTCCAGGCCGAACTCCAGGGCCCTTACCGCGCGGTCCTGCCCGATGATGGTGTCGAGGACGGGCAACTGGTCGCTTCCCGCAACGTCGAGCTGTTCAGGGCGACAGCTTAACCGCAGTCGTTCAGGCGGCACCAACGGCATGTTGAACATCCTCCCCCCCGCATGTACAAGAAGACCCGCCCCTGGGAAGTGTCGAAAACGTGACAAGCGGGTCATAGAGATACCCTATAAACATTTATCCAATACGGTTATTCATTGCTTCAGCGCTACCGGCCGGTTTGACCCTGGGCCATTTTATGCATCGCGCAACTCGGTCAATGACACCGTTGATAATAGATTCACTCCCCCCGCCGGGTTTCCTGCCGGACCGGCCCAGGTTGTGGTCTAAACCATGGGACAAACCCAATACCCATTAATAACTTAAGGAAGTCGATTGCACCCCGGTACAAATACTGTAAAATTAGTACATAGTAATAATCCTGGCACGAAAGCCATAATCTTGATTAAGGGGGACCGGGCAATGCAGTTGGAAGGCCTGAAAAAGCGCTTGCGCGAGAGCGGCTTGAAACTGACCCCGCAGCGGGAAATGCTGCTCCGCACGCTGTTGGAGGCCGGAAGGCCGATGACCGCCCAGGAGATCCACGATCACATACGGCCGCAGCAGCCCCAGATCAGTTTCGACACCGTATACAGAAATCTCAGCCTGCTGAGCGCCCACGGCCTGGTCAACAAAATCAACCTGAAGGTCAAGTTCAACACCCGCTTTGAACTTGCCGGAGAACACGGCCACCATCTTGTATGCCTGAAATGCGGCGCATCGTTCCCGCTCCCCTATTGCCCCTTCGAGACCCGCGCGCGGGAGGTGGCGGCGGAGCGCAACTTCAGAGTTGTCGACCACGCCTTTGAGGTTTACGGGTATTGCGCCGCATGTGACTGTGACAATGTTTAGGAACTGCCGGTGATCAGCGAGCCTGTCGTGGAGTTCAAAAACGTCTCCGTAACCGCCGGGGGACGGTTTATCCTTGACCGGATAAACTTTGCCGTCGATAAGGGCGTTTTCCTGGCTATCGTTGGCCCCAACGGCGCCGGGAAGACGACGCTGATCCGCGCGCTGCTGGGCCTTATGCCCGTACACTCCGGCGAGATCCTGCTTTTCGGAGCGCCCCCCGCGGGGCGAAACAACCACCGGCACATGGTCGGCTACCTGCCTCAACGGCACCGTTTTGACGCCCGATTCCCCGTTTCCGCCCTGGACGTGGCCGTCATGGGCCGGGTCGCCTGCATCGGGCTCTTCCGTTTCCCCGGCAGGAAGGATCGCGAGACGGCGTCGGCGACTTTGCAGCGGATGGGCCTGCCGCCCGAACTGCAGTCACGGCCCATCGGGGAGCTGTCGGGAGGGCAGCAGCAGCTGGCGCTCCTGGCCCGGGCGATGTGCAGCCATACCCGCCTGTTGATCCTTGACGAGCCCACCACGGGTCTGGATCTCATCGCCCAGCGCCGCTTCTACAAGGTTGTTGAGGACCTGCGCCGGGAATTCAACCTGACCGTGATCGTCGTTTCGCACGACATCGCCGCAGTCAGCCGCTATGCCAACCGGTTCCTGTGCCTGAACCGGGGCCGGATCCTCGAGGGGCTCCCCCCCGAGTTTCGGGCCGAAATCGCCGCCGTACTGAGGTAAAAAACGGAGGTAGAAATGGAATTTCTTACTTATGAATTTATGCAGCGCGCCCTTGCCGCCGGGGTGATGGCCGGCGTCCTTTGCTCCTGCCTTTCCCTGTTTGTGGTCCTGCAGCGGCTTTCTTTTGCGGGCGTGGGCATATCCCATTCCGCCCTGGGGGGCATCGCCATCGGGGTCCTCACGGGGATCAACCCCATTGTCGCCGCCGCTTTGTTTTGCACGGGGGTAGCCTGGGGCATCGGTCTGGTCAGCAAAAAAGGCGATGTCAACGAGGACTCCGCGATCGGCGTGTTCTTTTCGGGGGCTATGGCCTTGGGCATCACCCTGATCAGCATGATCAAGGGCTACTACCCGGAACTCTTCGGCATCCTTTTCGGCAACATCCTGGCGGTCACGGGCGGCGACCTCATACTGTTGGCCCTTACCGCTGCCGTCATTCTGCTCTTCCTCGTCTTCTTCTTTAAGGAACTCCTGTTCATCTGTTTCGACGAAGAGGGGGCCCGCGCCTCGGGTTTGCCGGTGACCCCTCTCTATTACGTCCTGCTGACGGCGATCGCCCTGACGATCGTCGTTACCGTGAAAATCCTCGGCATCGTGCTGGCCTCGGCCCTTCTCGTGCTGCCGGCCGTAACGGCTTACGAACTGACCAAGAACTTTCGCCCCATGCTCGCCGTGGCCGTATCATGCGGCGTTTTCTCGTGCGTCGCCGGGCTATGGCTTTCTTACCAGTTGAACCTGCCTTCGGGCGCGACCATCGTCCTCTGCGGGGCGCTGCTCTTCTTCGGGTCCCTCGTTTTGTCCCCCCGCCACGGGCTTTTGAAAAGCTTCCGCCTGCGCCCGGCACAACACCCCGTACCGTTACGGGATAGCGAAGAAACAGAACGCCTTGTCAGCAGCCCGGGAGCGTGACAATTTTTGCCAACAAAAAGTTTAAGCCCACCGTTTTAAGAGGTGGGCTTTACTGTCTTCTAGCGCTTGCTGCCGCTTACTGCAGCATTGGCGAGGGCGCCTGCGCTGCGGCCGGTTTAGCTTCCTCGCGCAACTCGGGAAACCGGGTCCGGCGCGTATACGTGGTATGCAACAGTTTCTTGGCCTTCGGGCTGAGCGGACGGCCCAGGAATTCCTCGTACAGTTTCTTGACGGCCGGGTGCTCGTGGGAGCGCCGGAGTTCGCGCCTCAGATCGATGCTGAAGAGGGCTTCCGCCCTGCGCTGCCGGATCTCGGCCGCGCGCTCTTTCTTAGACAGCGTCGGCAGGATCGGCTGCCCGCCGCCGCCGATGCAGCCCCCTGGGCAACCCATAATCTCCAGGAAATCGAAATGCTCGCCGGCCTTCAGGCGGTCGAGGAGGCGCTTGGCATTGCGCGTACCGTTAGCGACAGCGATCTTTAATTTGCGCCCCTTCAGTTCGACCTCGGCTTCCCGTACCCCCTGCAGGCCGCGGACCTTGTGAAACTCCACGCGCCCCATTTCCTCCCCTTCGGTCAGGGCGAAGGCCGTACGGATGGCCGCCTCCATCACGCCGCCGGCCGCGCCGAAGATGACGCCCGCACCGGTGGCGATGCCCAGGGGGGCGTCGAAATCCTCGTCCGGCAGTTCGTGGAAGCGGATTCCCGACAGGCGGACCATCTTCGCCAGTTCCCTGGTGGTAAGCACATAGTCGACGTCCCGCCTGCTGTCCGAAACCAGCTCCGGCCTGGCCGCCTCAAACTTCTTCGCCGTGCAGGGCATAAAGGCGACGACGACGATCTTGTCCGGGTCCAGGCCCTCTTTCTCCGCGTAATAGCTCTTGACCAGGGCCCCGAGCATCTCCTGCGGAGACTTGCAGGTAGACAAATTGTCGACGAATTCCGGGTAAAAGTACTCGCAGAACTTCACCCAGCCGGGACTGCACGACGAGATCAGCGGGAGCTCACCGTGCCCTTCCAGTCTTTCCAACAGCTCGTGCGCCTCTTCCATGATGGTCACGTCGGCCGCGAACTCGGTGGAGAAGACGCGGTCGAAACCCATCCGCCGCAGGGCGGCAACCATCTTGCCTGTGACCACCGTCCCCGGGGGAAGGCCGAATGATTCGCCCAGGCTGACTTGGATGCTGGGCGCGGTCTGGCAGACGACATGCAGCTCCGGATCGTCGAGCACGTCGAAGACTTCGTGAATGTATTCTTTCTCGGTAATCGCGGCCGTCGGGCAGGCCATCAGGCACTGGCCGCAGCTGATGCAGGCCGCCTCGCCGAGGTCGGTCTCAAAAGCCGGGGCGATAACCGTCCCAAAGCCTCGGTGGATTGCCGTTAAGGCGCCGACGCCCTGGACATCGCGGCATACAACCTCGCAGCGTCGGCACTTGATGCACTTGTCGTAGTCCCGAACGATAAAAGGATTCCGGTCGTGGATGCGTCGTCCCGCCCTCTTGGCCGCCACTCGCGCCGGCCGGACGCCGTACTGGATGGCCAGCCTTTTCAGTTCACAGGTCTCCTCGCGGGGGCAGACCGGACACTCGGTGTGATGCTCGTAAAGCAAGAGCTCCAGGACCCTCCGCCGGGCCCGCCGCACGCGGGACGAATTGGTCAAAACCCTCATGCCTTCGCGCACAGCCGTTACGCAGGCCGCCGCCAGGTTTCGCGCCCCTTCAATCTCCACGAGGCAGACGCGGCAGCACCCGGGCTGGCTTATCCCCTTCAGGTAGCAGAGAGTCGGGATGTCGATGCCGTTCGCCCTGGCCGCGTCTATAAGGTTAGCTCCCTTCTCAGCATAGACCTCCTGCCCATTGATGGTAATGCGGACGGTCTCGACAGCTCTATCCGGCGGAACCGGAGCCCTACGGTCGACATGCGCGCCGGTGTGGGTCTGTTGCTCCAAATGATCATCACCCCAAACCGATTAAACCTGATCCAACCCTAGTCTTTGATTGATATCATTGTTTAATACCGCGTGCCGCAGCAAAAAGGTGCCGCGCGTTAAGCCGCGGCACCCTTCCTCATCCGCCCCGAACTCAACAGAAAGTCAGCTTCTTACCGTAACCGTCCGGGTGGCTGCATCCCACTGCACCTGCCCGCCCAGGGTTTCCGTAACGAACCTTACGGGCACCATCGTCCGGCCCGAAAGTGTTACCGGGTAGACGTTCGGGTTCTCGGAATCGATGGGGACCGAGACCCACGTCTGTCCCCCGTTCCTGCTGAGCTGGGCCCGGCTCTTGCCGATCCATAGTCTGATCACCGTACGGCCCGACTGCACGGTAACCAGCTTCTGTTCGGGGTTCCAGGAGAAGACCAAACCGAGCGGCTCGCCGACGTGGCGGATGGGGAGCATCGTCCGGTTCTGGATAACGGCCGGAGCACAGTCAAGGGGTTCGTAGACCCCGTTCACCCAGCGACCCGGTGTAGCGAGGACGAACTTCACGACATCGGACGGCAAAACGGTAAGCACTTCTCTTTCGGCATCCAGGTTCGCCCCGGTCTTCTTGCTTACAGCCGCTACGTCATATTTCCCGGCAGCCGTCCCGAACGGGACGGTGACGGCAACGGATTGTTCCCGGCTGGTCGTCGACCTGCTCAACGTCACCTCGGAGGCAGCGACCGTACTCCCGGACTGGTTGAGCACCTTGAACTGGAGTGTTGCGGTATCGTCGGCCGTGTAGCGGAAGCGCACCGTCAGCGTGGCGCCCGGCTTCAGGCTCGCCGCATCGGCACGCTGGGGCGACAGGATCTCCACTTCCAGCCCCTCCACGACCACGGCGTCCTCTTCGGTATCGAGGGCCGCCCCGGACGTCTTGCTGACGACCACGACGTCGTACCTGCCGCCGGGAATCCGCAAGGAAACAGTGACCGTTACGCTCTGGCTCCGCTTGGCGCTCGTCCTGGCAAGCGAGCTGTCGGCACTGCCGTACGTCCTGCCCGCCGAGTCCACCAGTTTGACCGTTACCGAACCCGAGGTACTGGCCGTGTACTCAAAATCGACCGTGAGCTTGCCGCCGGGCACGACCCCTGCCGGGCGGCTTTGCAGCGGCGAGGTTATGTTGACGCTGAGATTGTCGACGAGCACAGCATCCTTCTCCTCGTCGAGGACGACCC
The DNA here is from genome assembly GCF_052618305.1 of Desulforudis sp. DRI-14. The sequence continues at coordinate 23,316 of NZ_JBQXEZ010000008.1, forward strand.
CGGACGCCCTTACCTTGACGGCCAGCGCATACTTGCCGTTTGCCGTTGAAGACGGCAGCGTCAGCGAGGTGGACATCGTCTTCTCGCTCGTGGTCTTGGACAGGGAAACCCCTCTGGTGACCAAGACGTCCCCATCCGCATCCCGCAGGAACACGTCCACGGTAGCGGCGTTCCTGGCGGTATACTCAAATTTCACCGTAACCGTTTCTCCGGGTTTGGCCGTCCAGGGCTTGGCTTCGGTCGGCTCGATAATCCTCACGTCGACCCCTTCGTAGACGACCGCTTCCTGTTCCTTGTCGAGGACGGAGTCACCGTCCATTACTACAAGGTCGTATTTGCCGTTTTCAAGGGATGACGGGACAAGCAGGTGCACCGTTTTCGTCTTTGTGGTCGCGGTGGCGCTGACGCTGGTGGAGACGCTGGCGACGGTAGCGCCGCCGGCTTTGAGGAGCTTGACCGTAACCGACTTGTTGACCCCAGCCACATAGTTAAAGCTCACGTCAAGGTACTCGCCGGGAACGGCGGTCGCCGGGGACGAGCGGGTAGGGGATTTGATATCGGCGATTACGTCGACGACTGAAACCGCCGCGGTTTCGGTGTCGCTGACATTGCCGACGGTAACACTGACACTGTAAGTCCCGCTGGATGCCCCCTGAGGAATGGGAACCGACGTGGAGACCGTCTTCTCTGTCTGGGAAACAGAAAGCGGCAGGGACCCCTCAGCAATATCGCCAATTTTGATTGTCGCGGTGGCGGCCGTCCACGAGGTATACTTGACTGACACGTTCACCGACTGGCCGGCGACGACCTTCGCCGGACTGCCGGACGAGGGGGACTTGATGTCCAGCGTAACCTGCGGGATCTGAACTGTGAAAGCATTGTCTACACGGCTCAGCTCTTCGGTGCTGTTAGCCCGGCAGATAACCACGTTGTAAGACCCCTCCGGGGCATTTACAGGGATCGGTATCGGTTTAGAGCCACTGCCGTTAACCTCCTGGAGCACAGCCGAATCAACAATGCTATAACCCCCCGGGCCATAGATTTCAATTGTGATGGTATAGGTTCCGTCCGGTTTGTTTTGCCAGGCGTAACCGACATTGACCGTTCCGCCCGGAGCCACCGTCGTCGGGTCGATGGCCTGAATGGCACAGCTGAAATCCCCGTCAGCGGCGTAACCTGCACCTAAGCCGAGCGACAGGCTCAGCATCAAGCATATGACGAGTACCAGCATTCTACGTTTTGGCTTTAGCCTTCGCACAAACATCACTCCTCTCCCGGCGTAAAAGTTATTCTAATTCTAATATAGAAAAATCCCGCCGGGGGCGGGAAAATGACGTCTAGTGTTGTCGAAAACGTAAATTCAACGTCGAGGGTTAAATCCGAAATCCAGCAAGATCCCTCGTCCTAGGACGGGTCTCGCTCTGGACCATAATTCTCCTTTTCTCTCGTTACGATACCGTAAAAAAACAGGTCCAGCAGGTTTTGGACCGTTTCCTGAAAGGATAGCCCGTTGGCAAAGATAAACTCGGGATTGAGGATAGTCCGGACCGAGGCGATAAGCGCAGTCACAACGAGCTTGGGATTGGCCACACTGAAACAGCCCTGGGCTATCCCTTCTTCAAGCAACCTGGTCATATAGGTGATGCGCCCGGCCCGAAACCCCTCGATCTTCTCCCACAACCGGGGGTAATGCCGCTGCAGGTCTCTCAAGGCCGGCTCCAACTGGCCGACGTTTTGCCCGATTATAGGCACAAGCGCCTTTAGCTTCTGAATTGGATTCTCGTGGGTCGCCAGTAAACCTTCAACGGCTTCGCCAACACGCGAGGTAAGACCCTCAATGACCGCAGCGATGATTTCTTCTTTGCTCCTGAAATAACGGTAGAGAGTTCGCTTTGATATCCCGACATGGCCGGCGAGTTCATCCACGGTCACCGCCGAAAACCCTTTTTGCCGGGCAAGCTCCTCCATTCCGTTAATGATTCTGGCACGCATGTCCAAAGGTCTCACCCCGCTACTCGATCTGCTTGCGGAAGCGCTTGGAAGCAAGGGCCACGACCCCCAGGCCGAAAACGGTCAGGGGGATGATATCCTTCCAGAGAAAAGCCAGCCCTACGCCCTTGAGCATAATCCCGCGCAGGATTTCCAGGAAATAAGTCAGCGGGATCAGGTAGCCCAGGTACCTGATAACGTCGGGCATCGACTCCCGCGGGAAAATAAACCCGGAAAGCAGGACGCTGGGCAGGATAAACATCATGGCCATCTGCATGGCCTGCAGCTGGGTTTTGGCAACGGTAGAAAACATGATACCCACCCCCAGGGCGAACACCAGGAACAGGAAGGCCAATCCCAGCAGCAAGAAGATATTCCCCCGGATCGGCACATCAAACCACCATGTCCCCACCGCCAGTACCAGGGCCACGTCGGCAAAAGCAATGATGATGTAGGGGATCAGTTTGCCGACCATCAGTTCCGCCCCCTGCACAGGCGTAACCATAAGCTGTTCAAGGGTGCCTCTCTCCCGCTCCCGGACAAGGGCGAAGGCCGTAAGCATGATCGTGATGTTCTGCAGGACTAGGCCGATCAATCCAGGGACATTAAACTTCAGGCTCTCCAGGCCGGGGTTGTAGTAAGCCCTTGTACGCATGTCCACTCCCGGTCCTTCAGGGACCTGGCCCCCTGCAGCCTTTACCTGCTTAATGACCATCTCTTGTGAATAGACTTTCCCCGTTATCTCCGCAGCGGACAGTGCTGTCCGGGCGACCAGCGGGTCCGACCCGTCAACGAGAAACTGCACTTGGGACTGCTCACCCCGGCGAATACCCTTCGCGTATCCCCCCGGGATGATCAGGGCCGCCTTGGCCTTTCCCCCGTCAAGCATGCCTTCCAGTTCGGCAAAGTCTTCAACATAACAAACGGGCTGGAAGTAGCCGGTCTGCTCCAGCCTGCTGACCAGTTCACGTCCCGGCTGCTGATGATCCTGGTCCAGGACGGCAAGGGAGATGTTGTTAACATCGGTCGTCACCGCATAGCCAAAGAGCAGCAACATCAGCACGGGCATAACGAGGGAGATCACCAAGCTGGGCGGGTCGCGCCGGATTTGAATGAATTCCTTTCGAACAATAGCAGCCAGTCTATGCGCCCGCACGCAGGTCTTCCCCCTTTCGGACCATGTCAATGAAGACATCTTCAAGCGTGCTTCGTTCAGCCGACTCCATCAATTCAGCCGGGGTGCCGAAAGCGTGCAGGCGGCCGCGGAACATTAGGGCGACCAGATGGCAGCGTTCGGCCTCGTCCATATAATGAGTGGTAACCAAAATGCTGATCCCCTGGGAGGACAGCCGGTCGAGGATGTCCCAGAAGAGGCGGCGAGAAACAGGGTCCACCCCTGCCGTCGGCTCGTCAAGGATCAGCAGCCTGGGCTGGTGTACGAAGGCGTTGGCCAGGGCAACCCGCTGCTTCCAGCCTCCGGAGAGCGTCCCTACAAGCTGCCGCTCGCGAACGTCCAGCTGCATTTCCTTTTTCAAAACCAAAAGCCTTTCCCGCACCTGATCCCGGCTCAAGCCGTAGATCCGGCCAAAGAACTGCATATTCTCTTCTACCGTCAGGTCCTCGTAAAGGCTGAACCTCTGGCTCATATAGCCGATGTTCTGCTTGATCATCTCCGGCTCCCGGGCGATGTCGTAGCCCAGCACCGTGCCGCTCCCTGCCGACGGCCGCATAATGCCGCATAGCATGCGGATGGTGGTCGACTTCCCCGAACCGTTGGGACCGAGAAGCCCGAATATTTTTCCCGCAGGAATCGTTATTGTCAGGTCTTTGACAGCCTCCAGCGAACCGAAACTCTTGCTCAGGTTGCGTGTCTCAATAGCAGCATTCAATTGCCGAACCCCCCTCCCCGGGGCAACCTATTTTTCTTTAATAAAGGTGACGTCCGCAGGCATACCAGGCTTCAGCAGGCCCTGCCCGTTTTCCAGAAAGATCTTGACTTTAAAGACGAGTCGCACCCGGTCCTCCTTGGTCTGCACGTTCCTCGGCGTAAACTCGGCCCGGGGACTGATAAAAGTGACCCTGCCGGCGAAGACTTTGTCCGGGAAGCTGTCTACCGTAACCTCGACCCTCTGCCCCACCTGAACCTCTCCTAAGCGGTTTTCCGGCACGTAGGTGCCCAGCCAAAGCTTTTGCATGTTAAGCAGGGTGATCACTTCGGCGCCCTGCCGCACAACCTCTCCGGGTTCAAAGTTGGTGCCGATAACCATCCCCCCAACCGGGGCCTTCAAGATCGTTTTCTCAAGGTAGCTTTTGGCAAGATCAACACCCGCCTGTGAACCCTTAACCTGGGCGGCGGCGCGGTCAAGCGCCTCCTTGCGGGCGCCCTCGCGCAGCATGCCGAGGCGGGCCGTCGACGCCTTATAAGCCGCCTGGGCCGCTTCGTTCTGGGCTCTGGCCTTCTCAGTCAGCGCCTTCTGCACATTCAGTTCGTGCTCGGTAACAGCACCGCTGGCGTAAAGCTGCTCGTACCTGGCCAGCGTGCCTTCTTGCAGGGCCAGATCCTCTGCTGCACCTTTCGCCAGAGCCTTCAGGCGAGCCGCTTCCTGCTCCGCGGCGGCGATTTCCTGAGCCCGGCTGCCAGCCGTGACCTCGTTCAACGTCGCCTGAGCCGCATCGAAGCCGGCATGCGCCTGGGCGAGCTGGGTTTGCAGGACATCACTTTCGAGGCGGGCCACCTCCTGGCCGGCTTTAACGGTGTCCCCCTCGGAGACTTTAAGCTCCTTCAGAGTGCCGCCGACCTCGGCCAGAACCCGGATCTCCTCGGCTTCGATCGTCCCGGTGGCCGTCAGCAAGCCGCCCCTTTCTTTGATGCAGCCGGCAACTGCGAAGACCAACAAAGCTACAGCAAATACAACCGTCCAGCGCCTGGTCAAGCCAACCCCTCCCCTGCGGTGGTAAACTAAATCTACTGAAATAGTTTACTTAGTAACACTATACAGCGCCGGCCCGTTTAACGCCATCATCTATTCCCGGAATCCAGGGTGATTGGAACCCGTTACGCTCCGGATAACCCGCTGGGCAATCCATCTTGCACGATAGCAAGGTTTTTGGGCCTAAGAGTCAAATTGTATTTTTGTTTCCCTGTTCTTGTTGTAAAAACAGGGCTAAAGAGATTACTAAAGGTGATAGAATGGTTTGCAGGGAGGGATGCCAATGAATCCGCACAAAAAGAGATGGTTGATCCTGTTTTTGAGCATCCTGCTGCTGGCGGCCCTTGTTTCCGCCGGTTGCGGCAAAAATCAAACGACCCCGGCTAAGCCTGACACCGGCAGCGAGCAAAAGGAAACGGTCACCCTGTACTTCTCGGACAGCCAGGCGATGTACCTGGTGCCGGAGAAACGCGAAGTTACACGTATCAACGAACCCCTTGAAGAAATCATCGTCAAGGAGCTCATCAAGGGCCCGGCCGAAAAAGGACACCTGCCCACCATCCCCGCCGAGACCAGGCTCATTTCGGTATCGGTCGTTGACGGAGTCGCCTACGTGGACTTCTCCAAGGAACTCCAGACCAAGCACTGGGGCGGATCCACCGGAGAGATAATGACGATCGGCTCGGTAACCAACTCGCTCGACGGCATCAACGGCATTAAAAAGGTCCAATTCCTGGTGGAAGGCGAAAAGCTGGAAACAATCCTGGGACACGCCTCCACCGCCGAACCGATAGGCCCCAACTGGGATCTCGTGGAAAAATAGAGCAACGCCAGCGGTTAGAGCCCGGTGCGTGCACCGAGCTCTTTAATTTTTTACCAGCCTTTACTATAAACGTCTGCAAAAGAGAGGAAATCGTTCCATGATGTCGAATTTTGAAACATATAATGGCAGCAATGGAGGGATACTCCTACCCATTGTTTTCCCTACCGGAAGTGAGGTAAACAAGTGCTACAAGGAGCAGATTATCTTAAGCCGTCAAAGACACCAATATTCAATGCCCTCAAATACTGTCTCGTTATGTCCGCCGCCGTTTACGGGCTTAGCTGCGCCACAGGCGGTTCCTGCAATGGCTTCAAGGTACTGGCTGCCCTGAACTGTCTTTTCTTCTTTGGCGTGACCGCCGCCGCGGGATGGGTCACGAAACAGGTTGCGGAGCACAACCGGCGTCTTGCCCTCGGTCAGGCCCCGGACCACAAACCTTCGCGCCTCCCGGGCGACATTCCTGAACGGGACGTCCCGTGGCTGACCCGCAACGCCAGGCACAACACGGGACCGGACCGCGCCCGGACGGACCGGCTGCTCGAGTTGCTCGGCCTGGGTATCGTTTGTACCGACAAAGCGGGGAAGGTCCATGTTTTCAACCCCGCCGCCGAGCGGATACTGGGAATGCGGGCGGCACAGGCCCTGGGAATGGACGAGCAGGAACTCTGGGCAAGAGCGGGCATCGCCGCACCGGAACTCATCGGGAACACAAGCAGCAACTTCGAACTGAACATCAACGGCCGCTACCTGCTGTTCAGTCAGACTTCCTTAAGCGCAATGGACGACGGCGGCAAGATTGTGGTTATTAACGACGTTACCGATAGGCGGCAGTACGAGGACGAGTTGGCCAGGGCCAGCACGCTGAGCGTGGTGGGCGAGATGGCCGCCGGTGTGGCGCACGAAATCAGGAACCCTCTCGTCGGCATCAGGGGTTTTGCCCAGCTGGTGTTGGAGAAAGACGGGGAGGCGCCTCTTCAGGGAGTCAAGCCGTACATGGAGGTCATTATCGGCGAAGTCGACCGCATCAACAAGCTGATTACGGACTTTTTGACCCTGGCCAAACCGCAGGTGTCCCAGGCGATTCCGGTCAACCTTTCCGAACTGGTCAGGAGCACGATGAGCCTCGCCCAAAACGAAGCGATCATGCGCGACGTCAACCTGGCTGTCAGGCTGGCTGAGTCCGTACCCGACGTGCTGGGCGACCGGGACCAACTCCGGCAGGTCTTCCTGAACCTGTTGAACAACGCCTTAGCCGCCGCCGGGCCGGGCGGGGAGGTCATCATCCACACCGGGGTGGCTAATAAGGGCGTTTATCTCTCGATAACTGATAACGGGCCCGGGATTGCCCCCGAAATCGAGAATAGAATCTTTAACCCTTTCTTTACCACCAAAGATGAAGGTACGGGCCTGGGGCTTTCCATCTGCCAGCGCATCATCAACGCCCATAACGGGCGCCTTAATTTCTCAAGCAGCAGCCGGGGCACCGTCTTCACTTTTTGGCTCCCCTGTATCGACGGCTGATCATCCGCCTCGTTCACTCTTCTTTTCGGCAGCAGCCGGTGCACAGTTCACGCCCGCCGGTTTTAACGAAGGCCATAAATCTCTCGAGAAACTCCGGCCGGCCCTGGGGACAGTCACGGATGAACTCGACGAATTGCAGAAGCCGTTCCCGGGCTTGCGGGGAGAGGTGGTGTTCCACACGGCAGGCATCCTGTTCGGCGGTGGCGGGGTCCAGGGCGAGGACGTCCTGGAAGAAAGCGAGTAAAACCTGGTGGCGGTGGTAAATATCCTGGGCCGCAGCGCGGCCTTTGGGCGTCAACTCAATGTAACCGTATTTTTCCTGAGTGACCAGGCCCTTTTCCGTCATTGATTTGACGGCGGCCACGACGGATGGCATCGTGACGCCCATCGCTTGAGCCACGTCCTTTACGCGGGCCACCTTCTGTGCCATGCTGATTACGTAGAGGACTTCCAGATAGTCCTCTACCGCTTGTGAATAGCCGGTCATAAACGAATCACCTCCGGTGACTCGGATGTTGGTGTTAGGTGTTGGATAAGCGTCCGACTTCCTACGGCTTATATCCAATATCATACCTCTATCATACCTCCGTTAAGGTCAATCTTACCAGTGATCCACCTAATTTGACGGTTCTATTCACAGTCAGACTTCCGACCTCCGGCATCCGACTTCCTTATGGCAGCGCCGGCAGTCACCATCGCAGGCTTCGGTTTTCACCAATTGGTGCCAGCAGCGCGGGCAGCGCAGCGTCAAAGGATCGCTCACGGTCAGCCCGCAATACTTGCAGTGTAAAACCTTGTTTTGCTCCAATATGGTCAAAGGCTGCTGTCTCATTATCACATCACCTTTCAAGCGGAACGGACACCGGCCGGTCCAGCTTCCGCAAACCCTTTATAACCGCCAATACAGCCGTGCCGGCCAGGAACAAGACGCCGACCACGAGGCCTGTCGCCAGCGGGTTGACCCCTCCTGCCGACTCGGTAACCCTGGCAGCAACCCCGCCCACGGTGAAGGCAATACCCCAGGTGCCTAGCCATATCAGGGCCGCTTCTTTCTTGCTCAGTTCTTTGAAGATCACCAGGATGGATGCGATGCAGGGCACAAAAAGCGTGATGGTGATCAGGGCCGTCACCGTCTGCACCGGCGTCAGCGCCATCTCGTACAGGCCCGCGGCGCCGAAGTCCCGGCGGACGATGCCCATCACGAAAGCGTTGGCGGCTTCCCCGGGCAGGTTCAGCCAGCCCACGGTCAGCGGCGCCAGTCCCTGCTGGATGACGCCCAGGAGGCCCGAAGCCTGGAAAAGCGTAATCAACGCGGCCCCCAGGGCAAACAGCGGGGTAGCCTCTTTCAGGAACTGAAACGACCTCGTCGTTGTCTTTTTTAGGACGTTGCCCATCCTCGGCAGCCGTAGGGGTGGCAGGTCAATCAGCAGGCTGGTCGACTTACCCGGCAGGATGGCCTGCAGCAGGGTGCCGGCCATGATAAAGACAGCCATTATCGTAACGGCCCAGAACAGCATGTAGACGCCGCCCAACCCGGCCAGCATGCCCCCGATGACGGCCAGCTGCGCCGAGCAGGGGACGGCCAGGGCCAGCAAGACGATGGCGATCTTGCGCTCACGCGCCGAACCAAGCAGCCTGGTGACGATGGTAGCCATGGTTACGCAGCCGAAGCCCAGGATCAGGGGAATGATCGCCCGGCCGTTAAGCCCGATTTTGGTCAGCAGGCGGTCGACCAGCGTGGCGATGCGCGGAAGGTAGCCTGAATCCTCAAAAAGCGAAAGGAAAAAGTAGAAGGAGGCAACCAACGGCATTAAAAGGCCCAGGACGTAGGTAACGGTCATGGTCAACAGGCCGAACTCGCCGACAAGGAACTCTCCGGCCAGGGACTTGAGGTCGACGAACCTGGCCACCAGGTTCCGCACCGCGGGTTCGTAATAGCCAAGCATAATGCCTTCCTCGGTCCAGCCCACGACCGTCCCGGCCACAAACTGCCCGATCACCTTGTACATCACCCAGAGGGCCGCCAGAAGGATGGGGATGCCGGTAAGGGGACGGATCATCCACAGCCCCAGGAGACGGCTAAAGGCGTTCCTGCGCGTGCCCTCGGTTACGACAGCGCCGACGATCTCGTTGACCCTGCGGCGGCGCAGGGTGTAGATCTCCTCCTGCCGTTCCCCCGGCTCCACGCCGTGGCGCTGGGCGACAAAAACGTCTCCCTCGGCGATCAGGAGGGCGTCACCCTGGTTGCCCACGCGGTTTACAAGCGACTTGAGCATTCTTAACACGTCAGGCGTGGGACGGCCCGGGCACGCCTCGGCCAGGGCGGCCTTGAGTTCGGCCAGTCCCCGGCGGCGCACGGCGATCGTAGGCACCACCGGAACACCCAGTTCTTCGGCCAAACGGGGAACATCGATGCTTAATCCGTTATTTTCCGCTTCGTCGATCATATTCAGGGCGACAACGACCGGGACGCCGGTGTCGATGATTTGCTGGGTCAAGAAAAGGTCCCGCTCCAGGTAGACGGCGTTGACGACGTTGATGACGACGTCGGCCGCAAGGATGATGTCGCGGGCGATACGTTCCTCGTCACTGAACGACGAGATGCCGTATACGCCGGGCGTATCGATAATCGCGTCCTCGCCCATCCGGCCATGGGAGATCTCCAGGGTGGTGCCGGGGTAGTTGGAAACATCGACGTAAAGCCCGGTCAGGGCATTGAAAAAGACCGACTTGCCGGCGTTGGGATTGCCGGCTAAAACAACCTTTCTCGCCCCGGGCGGCAGGTTCAGCTCTTTTTGAATGTTGTGATGGTGTACCATTTCCTCTATCTCACTCCCTAGTTGGCTTTCACTTCAACCTCGATTTCGCGGGCTAACTCCCGGCCGAGGGCGATCTCCTGGTGGTTCTTGCTGATGATGATCGGCCCCGAAGGGATCACCTCGGCGCAGGTTACACTCTCACCTTCGCTGATGCCGAAGCGAATGGCCTGGGCCCGGAGAAGCGGGTCCGGGATACTGAGAATGCGTAAGACGGAACCTTTCTTGGCGCGATCAAGTTTCACCGTGGAGCACCTCCTGTAAAGTATGGTTTACCTAAATAAGTTAGTCTTGCCTAATTTCATTTGATAACACTAACTGCCGGTTGTCAAGAGTTGTTTTACCGCAAGAAAAGAAACTTGTGAAAGGGGCCTCGGACTGTGAGCCTTCTTGCGCCCGCTGATGTGCCGGATGTCGCGGAAGCCGATTTGATGAAGGTTGCGCACAATGTTACCCAGCCTGTCTCCGCCCACAATCAGAATGGACATCCATTCACCTCCCCTGCCTTTCCCTCAAGCGGTCGTGATCATCGTTTACGAGGAAAGTAGTGAAAAGCGGACGGTGATACCGATCAATTAACTTAGGTGAATCTAACTGTATTAAAGATGGCTAACTGCCGCGTGTCAAGTAGGTTTTTGCCAACGGCCTTAAAACTTAAAGGGGGATTCGCTGTGTGCGAATCCCCCAAATACTGGCAACGCCGACGACTGGTTTCATTCTTCATCCAGAAGGTCCAGCTTTCTAAGCACCTCGCGCACAGCTCCCGTCGCCCCGCGCGACGGCGCGTAGACGTAAGGTCTGCCCAGGCGTTTGCAGACATCCTCCACGTCGGGCATCTTGTGTTTCATGGCCTCGGTAACGATGACCACGATGTCGGCGCGGTTGACCTTGGACTCTAAAAACCTGCCCACCATAAAACCCGACTCCCAGCTGAACTCGGCGCCCAGGCGCTCGAACAGCCGCTTGAACGACTCCTTGTAAGCATCGGCGCCGACGACGAGAACGCGTTTGCCGTCCAGCAACAGCGCGTCGGGTTCATCTTTCGCGCGCTCCCGCTTTTTCTTGACCCGCTGGCGCTCGTGCAACTCGATAAAAGCCTCGGAAGCATCATACTTCCAGGCCACGCGGGCCTTGGCCGGATGGCCCTTTTCGTAGGCGATCTCCACGAGGTCGCCCTCTTCCAAATCAAAAGCCTGGATGTCGTTGTCGGGGACGCTGATGAACATTTCCTCGTCTTCGTTGTACGCTCCCCAGACGCCCCCCCGCATCTCCAGCACGGCAACGAAGCCGGTGCGCCCGGAGGCGTGGCCCAGTCCGCGGCGCTCCAGGACCTGGAAAAAGTACTGCGGGGTCCCCTTTTCGTTGCTGCCCTTGTCGCGCGCGCCCACGATGTCGCCGTGTTCGATCCCCTCGGCGCGTACAACGGACTCGGGAACGAAGATCTCCCTCCCGGCTTTGCCCTCATTGATCACCCCGCCCCGCACCAGGCGGGTGAACTCCCCCACGTGGTCCCACTCCCCCTTGTCCGCATCGGAGGATTTGGGTGCAAACGTAGTATCGCCGGTCAACTCCGGGGCGCATCTGTTCAAGATTTCTTCGGCCAGCAAAAGATCGTGGGCCTGATCGAGCAGTTCGCGCTGCCGCTCGACCGGAAGATCGTCCCGTAGTTCGGCATATATTCTTTTTCTGGCTTTGGCCAGAAGGGCCATAGTTGTTTTCAAAGCACCTTCGGACATCGGCTGCCTCCTCGCTGCTTTAAGCTGCTTTTAATGAAGTGTCTTTCCATGCAAAAACCGTCCCATCCTTTCCACCGCCGCCTGCAATTGGGCCTCGCCGCCGACCATGGCGATACGCACGTAGCCTTCGCCGCGAGCACCGAAGGCCACTCCCGGGACGACCAGCACCCCGGCGGCGCGGGCCAACGCAAAAGCAAATTCCCGCGACGTGCCCCACCCCTGCGGCAAAGGCGCCCACAGGAACATCGACGCGCGCGGTTTGGGGATCTTCCACCCGTATCTTTCCAGCCCGTCGACGAGGATGTCGCGCCGGCGCTGGTAGATGAGCGCCGTTTCCTTAACGTGCTCCTGGGGACCGCGCAAGGCGGCGATTCCGGCTTTCTGGACCGCCTTGAAGACCCCGTAGTCGATATTTGATTTTACAATCCGCAAGGCATCCAGGACAGCGGCATTGCCTACGGCGAAGCCCAAGCGGCAGCCGGCGAGGTTGTAGGTCTTGGAAAGAGAGTGAAACTCTATGCCCACATCCTTCGCCCCTTCGACCTCTAGAAAACTGGGCGGGCGATAACCGTCGTAAGCCAGCTCTGAATAAGCCACATCATGACAGACGACGATGTCATTGGCCCTGGCAAAAGCCACCACCCCGGCGAAAAAATCCTTATCGGCGACAGCGGCCACGGGGTTGTTGGGGTAGTTTAGAACCATTATCTTGGCCTTGCGGGCGACTTCCGAAGGAATAGCAGCTAGGTCGGGTAAGAAGCTGTTCTCCGCGGTGAGCGGCATGCGCTCGATGCGGCCCTCGGCCAACAGTACCCCGGCGCTGTAAATGGGATAGCCCGGATCGGGCACGAGCACCACGTCGCCGGGGTTGACAAGGGCCAGGTAGATGTGGCCCAGGCCGTCCTGCGAGCCCATCAGCGTAAGGACTTCGCGCGTGCAGTCCAGTTGCACCCCGAAACGTTCGTAATACCAGTCGGCGACCGCGGCTTTGAACTCCGGCATTCCTTCGGTTAAGGGGTACCGGAAGATGCCGGGCTCGTCCAGGGCGTCTTTCAACGCCTGAACGACATGCGGCGCCGGATGGCGGTCCGGGCTGCCCACACTGAGATTGATTACTTCCATGCCCTTGGCCTTGAGCTCACGCCCGAGGTCGTCCATTTCGCTGAATATCGCCGTATCGAGATGTCGAATACGCCTTGCCGTTTCCACAAAACATCCCCCTGTTTCATCTTTCGGACATCGCACCTCAAACAGCCTGTCTTTAATTAGTTTAAGAGGTATTTTTCAACAGGCCTGCATCGCTTTCCTCCCGGCACTAGCATAAGCATGGGCTGGCAGTGGGATACTCAAAAAAATACGGGGGGATTGGCTATTCACACCCGGGCTGTTTTAATCAAACTGGCCTTTACCTTAATCATCGTGGGCGGCATTTTTAATCTCTGGTTCGGCCTCTCCCTGTTCAACACGCTGTTGACCGCCCTTATCGTCACAGGCATCGCCTACGTTATCGGCGACCTCTGGGTTTTTCCTTCCTTCGGCAACGTCATAGCTACCGTAATTGACGCGGCGCTCATCGGTATTACGCTCTGGGCCACCCAGCTTGTTCTGGTGGGGTTCGGCATCCAGAGCACGGCCATTCTTACCGCTTCCGCTTCCCTGGCCGTCGCCGAGTGGTTCTTCCACAGCTACCTGCACCGGACCGGACTGGTGCATCCCCCGCAAATTATTAATTGAACTGGTGTTTTAACGCCGGCGGTGTTAAATTGTCTATTAAATCCAATCAACTGACTATAAGATGATTATAAACCGGAAAGCGAGGTAACCGCCCTTGCAGTCTCCCTTTTACAGCCTCGATCGGCGCCCGCCGGCGGCGGTGACCGTGCTCGCAACCGTCCAGTGGATTGCCGTGATTGCGGCCAGTTCCATCGTCGTCCCCGTGACCGTCGCCCATGCCTTCAACCTGTCAGGAACCGAGGCAACCGGCCTTCTCCAGCGCACGCTGGTCCTTGTTGGAAGCGCCTCGCTGCTGCAGGCGACCGTCGGGCACCGCCTGCCCATCGTCGAAGGGCCGGCCGGCATGTGGTGGGCCGTCTTTCTCGTTATGGCTTCGATCGGGCCCGGCATCGGGAAAAGCCACGCCGAGGTGTTGGCGGGGCTGGAATTCGGACTCTTGGCGGCAGGGGCTTTCCTGCTTGTCCTCGGCGCCTCCGGCCTGGTTTCCCGCATCCGCCGCGTCTTCACCCCGTTGGTTACCGGAACGTATATGATCTTGCTGACCCTCCAGCTAAGCAAACCGTTCGCCGAAGGGATCCTGGGCATCGGCTACCTGAACCCGGCCGTCGATTTCAGAGTCGCCGTCATATCCATAGTCCTCGCGGCCTGGGTATTCTACCTTGCCGTTTTTACCCGCGGTCTTTTCAGCAATTTCTCCATCCTTATCGGCATCATTACCGGTTGGGGAGCTTTTGCGCTTTTCGGTTTAGCGAAGCCCGTCCCGGCCGCATCCCTGCCTGCGTTCTCTCTCCCCCGGCCTCTGGCATGGGGAGCGCCTGTACCCGATACGGGTATCGCTCTAACGGCCCTTGTAACGGCGGCGATTCTGCTGATCAACCTTATCGCCAGCATTGAAGTCACCAGTAAGGCCGCGCAATCCCAGACCCCCGACCTAACCTTCAACCGGGGAGGACTGCTGACGGGGGTCTCCCACCTGTTCTCGGGCTTTTTCGCAGGCGTGGGACTGGTGCCGCTTTCCATATCCGCCGGCTTTATCTCGGTGACGAGGATTGCCTCGCGTCTCCCCTTCCTTATCGCCGCCGCGGCCCTCCTGCTGCTCGGCACGGTCCCCGCGCTCGGAGCATTCCTGGCTGCGCTTCCCGCCCCCGTCGGCTATGCCGTCCTGGTTACCGCCTTTTCGAGAATGGTTGCCTTCGGCCTGCGCGATTACCAGCAGGCGGGGCTTTCGGAAGCGAATCTTACCACTGTGGGACTGTCACTGATGCTGGGGGTCGGCGTCATGTTCCTGCCCCAGGAAACACTAACACCCCTTCCGGCTCCCATACGTGTTTTCGCCTCCAACGGGCTCATCCTGGGGGTCGTGTTCGCCATTATCCTGGAACAGCTTGTCTTCCGCCGCTTTGGCAAGTAAGCCGCCCGCCGCGCCGGGGCCAATCTTCGATTATATATCTGGCAAATCCTGGTTTTTCCCCCCTTACTATCGCCGAAACGCAATGGTAAAATATGGTTAGTAATAGCAGGAGGAGGATAAGACATTGCTGCAGACCAGAGCCTGGCTGTTGTTCTGGGTTGGCCTGGGGACGTTTCTCGGCGGCGCGGTCCTGGAGAACCGTTTCCACCTGCTTCCTTACCTGGCGGCAGCGGGCAAGACGTTATCAGGGTGGGCTGCGACCCTGAACCCCGCCTCGTGGATAACGCTTGCCGCCTTCTGCGGGGTTGTTTTTGTACTTGCCGGCATTAAACTGGTCGAGCGCAGGCGCTGGCGAGCGCTAACGCAAAAGCCGCAGTATATCCTCCACAACAGGCGTCCAAAGCTGCTGTAAAGATCCCCGGCAAAATTCTTGATCAGGCAACCGGTAAGTGATTGGGCTGTTGCCAAGTCGACAGCCTTTTGTTTTTTGCCTTTCTCTTATGCTTATCCCTGCGCTCTCCGAAAGGGATATTGGATTTCCGTGTCGAAAAAACGCTGGGAATACCTTAGTAATGGAGGGCTAGTCTTGCGCAGGGTACCGGTTACCCTCCTCGAACCCGGGATGAAAGTAGGACGGGCTGTTTACAGTGCCGACGGCCAGATGCTGATCAACGCCGGCACCGTGCTAACCAGCCGCGTCATCAGCCGGCTGCGGGACTTTAGCATCGTCGCCCTGTACATAGACGACGGGCTGTCCGCAGACATCGAAGTCTCTGACGTGATCCGGGACGAAACACGTTATAAAGCCGTCAACCGTATCCACAACCTCATGCAGGAAGCAACGGTACAGCGGGAGGGGGTCGGCCGCACTCTCCTTATCGGGGAGGAAATGGCGAACTCGGTACTCGAAATCATCGACGAGCTTTTTGAATCCAAGGACCTCGTGGTAAACCTCGCCGATATCCGCATGCTCAATGACTATACCTTTTTCCATTCGGTCAACGTCTGCGTGCTGGCCGTTATGACCGGCATAACCCTGCAGATGGACCGCAAGGTCCTTTTTCACCTGGGATTGGGCGCGCTCCTTCACGATATCGGTAAAGTCCTGGTGGACCCCGCCATCCTGAACAAGCCCGGGCCCCTTACGGATGAAGAGTTCAACCATGTCAAAGAGCACACCACACTGGGTTACAAGTTATTGCGCCAGTCGAAAGGGATCAGCAGCATGGCGTCCCTGATCGCGCTCCAGCATCACGAGCGTTGGAACGGCCAGGGCTACCCGGAAGGTCTGAAGGGAGACCAGATTCACCTCCTGGCGGCCGTTACCTCGGTGTGCGATACCTTTGACGCGCTGACGTCCGACCGCAGTTACCGGAAAGCGCACCCCATCCACGAGGCTTACGAATTCATCGCATCTTCGGGAAGCGACCTTTTCGAGTCTAATATCGTCGACGCCTTTCTAAAAAATATCGCCGCCTATCCAAGCGGCACACTCGTTCTTTTGAATACCGGCGAAGTCGGCATCGTGATCGACACCCCGCGGGGTTTTGGCCGCCACCCGAACGTGCGCATACTTTTAGGCAGTGACGGCGGCCCAACGCAACCGTACGAGATATCTCTGGTTGAAAAACGGGGGGTGGTTGTCAAGGAGGTCCTCTCCGAACCCGAGATTAAACAGCTGCGAGACATGCTCAGACAATAACCGGACGCGGCAGGATTCATCCATTTATCGGCAAAAAAAAGAGCCTGGGTTCCCAGCACCCCGGGCTCAAGCCTTATAAGACCTGCTACTGGTTGGCTGCCTTTCTCCGGACGACGGTCCACTCGCGACGGGGCTGCCAACGCTTTTTGTTCCTGATGTTCCTAATGCTCCTGAAGCTCCTGGGCTTGGTCGACACTTGGCTAAGGATCTTGGCCTTCGCGACGACGGGATCCATACCGAGCCCCTCGCAAATCGATGCAAACAGCGGCGAGCGCAGGAATCCCAAAGCCGACAGGAAGTGAGACCTGTTCATGCCACCAGGCCCTTTCCGAATATCGCGTATTACTTCTTTCAATACAGCTGACGCAAGAATGAGGTGCCCTTCCAAGGTTGCCCCCCCTTTCCCGAAGCGGCGTTATAATCATTACTTGCAAAAATTCTACCTTTTGCAACGGGGTTGTCCATTGTTTTCACAAAATCTCCGTCGTGGCCGCAAGCCAAAGAACCGCTAATCAAACCCGGGCTTCCGCGCTCGGGAAACCAGGTCTGCCAGCGTGGTCCCGACAAGCACGTCGTATATCGCTCTGTTCACACCCTCCCATACCGGGCGCATGGCACATTGCCCGGCGCGTTTGCAGGACTCGGGGCAGGATACACAATCGGCGATATTCAGTTCCCCGCCCAGGACCTCAACAACCTGTGCCATGGTAACCTGAGTGGCATCTTTAGCCAGCACAAAACCGCCGCGCGAACCACGGACACTGCGCACCAGACCCGCAGCCTTCAAGGTCAGAATCAACTGTTCCAGGTATGCCTGGGAAAGTCCCTGTCTCCCCGCGATGTCTCTCAAAGGAACAGGTCCCCTGTCACTGTATTGCGCAATATCAACCAGTGCCCGGGCCCCGTACCTGACACGGGTTGTCAGTCTCATTCCGCCACCCCAATAGCATAATCCTTATAAGCTTACTAATAATTCTAACACGCAAAATCAAAAACCGTCAAAGGATAAGTCTTGAGACAAAGGAAACCGCGTGCAGATAGTGTAATAATGGGATGTGACATGACTTCGACAGGAAACGGGAAAATCTCTGTTTGACCGCAGCTGCTTGCGCTATAATTAAAGAAACAGCAAAGGAGGGTCGGAGTCAGTGCACAGGAAAACCGTATGTTTAACCCGCGAGGGAGGCAACGGGGTTCTTTTGCTTTTGGGCGGTTTCCTGGTGGGCGTCTTCTGGGGCTTGAAGGCCGCAGCCGTCCTCGGTTTGTATCTTTTTGGAGCCTACTGGGCTTTGGTGCTCTTTCACCAGCTGCTGAACAAAATCCTGGCGCCTTCCGGCCGCAGACGGGTAAATGACGAGCGGCCGCTGATCCTGATTAAGGTGCTTTTGCTGCTGCTATTCCTGTGGATTCCGGGCGTCGCGGCCGGAATGATTGAAACCGTCAAACCGCTGGTATCACCGCACCAACCTACTTACGCAGCATATCGGAGAGCTTCTTCATTAAAAAAATAAGGGCGATATTGGTCACGGCCATTACCCCGAAGAAAACGACGAGAATCATCCTCAAATCCCGGGGCCATTCGCTGAAGTAAATAAGCGCCGCCGCAACGATAAACAACAGGCTGGACACTATGCGTAAAATATTCATCCGCGTTCCCCCTCCGGCTAGCCGTACATTCCCATCATGCCTTATTTTATAACTAGCCTGCAAGTCTTTGGCCCGAAATGCTTTTCTTATGCTTCCAGCAAGCCTCTCCATCTTCCGCTAATTATTTGTCTTTGGTATACTTACCGTGTTGCCGTCATTAACTAGTAGATAGCAGCATATGCTTACGGGGCATCTCGGAGACTGTTGGTGGCCCTTCTAGGGGGGTTGGTCACCCTGGATAAGAAGATCCGCATTGCCAGGCTCTCTGTGGTATCGAACACTCTCTTGACCGTCGGAAAACTCGGCGTCGGGCTGTCCACGAACTCGGTGAGCATCCTTTCCGAAGCCCTGCACTCTGGTCTCGACCTTGTTGCCGCGCTGATCGCCTACTTCGCCGTCTGGAAATCAGGACAGCCGGCCGACGAACGGCATCAGTTCGGTCACGGGAAATATGAGAATGTCGCCGCTATCACCGAGGCCCTGCTCATCCTGGCTGCGGCCGCGGCGATCATTATTCAGGCAGTCCCCAAGTTTTTTCGACCGCACGAAATCCACGCTCTGGACCTTGGGGCCTCCGTTATGGCTGTTTCAGCGGTAGTAAATCTCGTTGTCTCCCAGTTGCTGTTCAAAACGGCCAGAGAGACCGATTCCCCAGCACTGGCCGGCGACGCCTGGCACCTCCGGACCGACGTTTACACCTCACTGGGCGTATTCGCAGGGCTCCTCGCCATTAGGTTTACCGGATTGACGATTCTCGACCCCGCCATCGCTATCGTCATTGCAGTGGTGATTATCAAGGCCGGTATTGACCTGCTCAGAAATTCGATGCACAGCATCCTTGACGCTAAGCTGCCCGAGGAAGACCTCAAGGTTATCAAGAACGTTTTATTACAGTTCGACTCGGAATACCTTGAGTTCCACGATCTGCGGACCCGGAAGGCCGGCCCCTACCGCTTCATTGACTTGCACCTCGTCGCCCCCGCCAACCGCCCCCTGCAGGATGTGCACAGCCTGTGCGACCGCATTGAAGAAGCTATTGAAAAACGGCTGCCGCGCACCGAAATGCTCATCCACATCGAGCCTTGCGACAAACACTGCGACAACTGCGACCAGTGTCCCGACAAATAGGCCGGGATGTCAGTCGATTCAGCCGGTGATAACGCCTCGCTTGGGACTTATGTTTTATTTTCACTAAAACCAAAGTATTATGAAATTAGGACAATTGTCCCAGGGCTTTTGCAAAAACGACAATAAAGATCAAAATTCCAAAAGCCATAAATTAGTACATCATAAAGAGTTGGTGTCAGCTTACCGATATTTCTTTAGAGAATCTTAATTTTGTTTCTCGACATTTTTCTTGTTTCCTTTCCCGTAGGGCGCTATACTGGTAGCAAATCCAGATCGTTCCTTGGGCACTGACTATGAGTCCAATTCCTGGAGCAGCCATGCAAACTGTAAGAAAAAGGCAATCCCCATCCTTCTTACACAAACAACCACTTGTTCCTAACCAATACTTGTTCCACCTTTATTTATGGTCTGTAGTATTGGTGGGATGGGGTATTTTGCTAAGTTACACTTACAAATGGCTACCAGGATTCCCATATGCTTTGTTAATTCACCTAAGTATTTGGAGTATTATTAGCGTCGTCAGTGAATCTAAGCCGGTGAGTCTAGGCCGTGATAACATCATCACTGTCTCTTTTGCAGTTCATATAGCCGCAGTTATTTATTTCGGTACTGCTTTTGCCCTCACCATTTGCGCAATTGGAAATATTGTTACAGACCTCATCGGAAGACGAGGGTTATCAAGAATCCTTTTCAATGTAGCACAGTATTCAATTACCATTTGGGTAACCGGCATTATCTTTACCAATTTAAAGCAATCAGAAGAAATGGTTCGTCTCGACTTGCAGCAGGATTTCCTGGCCATCATTGTCTCCTGTTTAGTTTACATCGTACTCAACTGGGTTCTGGTAGGAACAATTATCGGTCTTTCAGGAAACCATCCCTTACGTTACACGCTCACTAGGGACTTTAAAGCCGTGCTTTTTCACTACGCGGCTCTAGCTCCACTGGCCATATTATTGGTACTGCTTTATGAACAGAATCCCCTAGCTATTGCACTTGTAGCCCTTCCTCTGATGATGACCCATAGCAGCATTAGTCACTATGTGGCGGTTATGACACAAGCACGCGAAACAATTGAATTGCTATCAGATACAATTGACGAACGTGACAGGTATACCGCCAGCCATTCTAAACGAGTAGCCGAATATGCGCGAATGACAGCTGAGGAAATGGGCTTACAAACAAGGGACATAGAAGATATTTACATGGCCGGGCGCGTGCATGACCTGGGTAAGATTGCCATCCCGGATGCCATCCTCCTCAAAAACGGTCATCTTAGCGATGAAGAGTTTGCAGCGATTAAAACCCATCCCAAGACAAGCTTCTTCCTGCTTAGCCGGATCAAGATGTACGAGCAGGCCGCCAGGCTCGCCCTTCATCATCACGAGCGCTATGACGGAAAAGGGTATCCTACCGGCCTTAAAGGCCAATCTATACCCCTTGGGTCGCGCGTCCTGGCCGTGGCGGATGCCCATGATGCCATGACCACCGACCGGCCCTACCGTCGAGCCCTGTCACAGGAACAGGCCTTGTCCGAGTTGGAGCGCCACAAAGGGACTCAATTTGACCCCGAAGTGGTGGAGGCCTTTCTAAGCGCCCTGGCCCGAAAGGAAGTGCAGGACTAGTGTTTCTTCTCTGGGCTGTATTCCTATCCGTTATCGTCGCCCTGTTGCTCCGGAAGGTTCCGGCAAGCATGCCGCGCCTGCGTTTCAGACACGGCTGGCTCGTCCTGCTGGCCATCTCCATCCAGATTCTAATCTTCACTCCGTTCGCCGAGGGTTACTTTGCCAAACTGGGACTCACCCCGATCCTGAACACCGCCACCTATGCAATCATCGTGGTCTTTACCTTGCTTAACCGTAAAATCGCAAGCATCGCCGTTATCGGCCTCGGCACCCTTTCCAACCTTCTCGTCATTACCGCCAACAAAGGATACATGCCTGTGAAACTCGAAAGCCTCCGCCAGGTTGCCGAACCTGCTATCGTAAGTATCATCGCCGGTGGTGAACCCTACCGTAACTCCGTCCTCTTAACCGGCTCCACACCCTTGCCCTACCTCGCCGACATCTTTTATCTGCCGGCACAAATTCCTCTAACTAATGTCTTCAGCGTCGGCGACATCCTCATCGGCATTGGGGCCTTTATTCTTGTCCAGCAGCTGTTCGTCCCAAGACACCGGCACTTTTATTTCTAAAAAGACTATCCTTGGTACTAAAGTTTCATAAGCAAGATCGCTACCCAAATCCGGATGCAGTATTGCTGGAGCCAAGAGAAAAGGATAGGTATCATATGCGCTAGTTTGCGTGTATTCCTTTATGGATTCTTGCCTTTGCCCTGATAGTTGCCGGCAGCGCCAGCTACCGTTGGGGTTAAAGTTGGGGTTACAGACTGCTAATATAAGGAAGACACCTCCATCATTTAGTGATGGGGGTGTCTTCTTGTTCCTGATAGCTTAGCTTACTTTGCAGGACAAAGTATAACACTTTTTTATGAAGATTTTACCATCAACCAGCAGGAATCTCAAAGAAGAAGTTAAATTACTTATTATCGACATACAAATAGAAAACTTTAGGCCTCAAACTAAAAAACTTATTATTTCTTGTCAAAAAAATTTAAAACACTACCGGGTCACTCAAAACAATTAATATAAGGAGGGTTATCAATGATTCGCTGGATTTCTGCTCTTCCGCTGTGGGTTATTGTGCTTGCTCTCATCGTTGCTTCTACCGCTGGACGCAAGTGGGGCTAAACCAAGAAACGCACCGTCCTAATGTAGGCTGTGAGCACCCTTCCCATCGGGTTAGGGTGCTCTTTTATTTTCAATGCATCATTTTTCGCTCTTCCAGCCTTTCGCGGTCAAGCTGCTCCTTCGCCTCGCTGTAGCTCCGCGCTGCTTCAGGGATGCACGCCAGCCGCTGGGCGGCCCAGCGCATCACCTTCCTTGTTTCCCGTCGAATCAATGCGCGCCAGGGATAAACCTGTCGAAAGCCCGTGCTCCCCTGGCTGCTGAAAAACTCCACCACCATCCGGTCCTGATCTTTAAGGAGCGTCAGCGCCTTAACGGCTGTCGGATCGGAAACGTTGAAGAACACCTCCCCGGCAAAGGGATAGCGAGGATTGTTAACGTTGACAATCAGCCGTAAAATGGGATGGCTGGGCAAGTCCTCGATTTCCCAGCGGAAATTGAGGGGCAGTTGTTCCTCCGGAGCCTTGCGCCAGGTCTGAACCATTGCGGCGGGAGCCTTAATTAACAGGGTCGTTTCGGGTAGATTACGGTCGGGAAAGACCTTGATGGCGCAAATCATGCCTTCTTTTAATTCAGCCAGCAGTCTGTAAGGCGATTTAGCGATAATGTCAGCCAATGAAAACGCGGACCCTCCCGTTAGATATTCTCCGATGCGTCAACTACTTCGTAAGGATTTCAACCTGCTTTTCAAATTCCTCGAGCGCCTCCCGGTCCCAGCCCAGCTTGCGGTGGTGAACCCTGCCGTTCCTGTCTACAAACACCGTCTCCGGGATGGCTTGTACCCGGTAGGCCTTCCCCGCATCGCCGGAAACATCCAGGAGAACAGGGATGGTGATGCCCTTGCTGGTAAGAAAGTCTTGGAGTCTGGCGGAATCACCCCAGGCTACTAAATAGACATCAAAGCCCCGTTTCCTGTAGGCGGCTATCCTCGGCTGCAACTGCAGCGCTTCGTCAACACAAGCCCCTCACCCCGGCGAAAAAAAGGAGATGGCCAGCGGCCGGCCTAAAAAGTCGTCCGGGAAGGCAACTTCTTTCCCGCTCGCGAGGTCCACCGCCCGGAAAGCCGGAGCCTTCCCATCGACAGGCGGTCGGTCGAGCGCTTCGCCCGGCGGCTTGGGAGCCTCGGGCCGCGCGCAAGCCCCCAGGAATACCAGCAACAGCACGAAAATCAGGTAAGCTCGTTTGTTTATTATCTTACATCCCTCCCGAATACAACACTTTCTTCCCGTTTTATACCAGAGGTAAACTGAAGCGCCCCTGACGGACAAACCCTGGTACAATCCAGGCAGCGGATGCATTCCGGGTGATTCGGCGTCCGGTCCACCGCCAGGCCCAGCGGGCAAGCGCTCCGGCAGCTGTGGCACCCTGTACACCGCCCGTGGTCCCATTCCAGCCGCCAGAGGCTGAACGCGTTAAAAAAGCTGTAAAAGGCGCCCAACGGACAGACAGTCCGGCAAAAAGGCCGGTAAACAAAGACCATCAGGATCAGCAGGAGAACAAGGATGGCCAGTTTAAACAGGAACAGGGAGCCCAACATCCCGCGGATTGCGGGATTGCCCAGCGCCAGCAGCACCCCGGCTTCCAGCGTGCCGGCCGGGCACAGGTACTTGCAAAAATACGGGGAGGCGGTCCCGTACGCGCCGATTGCCAGAACCGGCAAGGACACCGTCAAAACCAGCACGGCGTATTTCAACGTCAGGAGGATACCGGGCAGCTTTACGCGCCGCGCGCAAGGACGGGCCATAACCTCTTGCAGGAGGCCGAACGGGCACAGCCAGCCGCAGACCAGGCGGCCGACCAGTGCCCCAACCCCCGTCACCGTCCCCAGGACGTATAAAGAGACGGTCTGGCCCGGACCCGCCAGGAAAAACTGGAAGGACCCCACGGGGCAAGAGCCGACGGCCCCCGGACAGGAATAGCAGTTAAGGAAAGGGACGCAGACATTCTTCCCCGCTCCCTGGTAAATCGTTCCCGATGCGAACCCCGGCCAGTAACTGTTCGCCAGCAGGGCGGACATCAACTGCCAGGCCCGCCGGGGTATCGGCCACAGGCGTCCCCGGCTAGCCAATGCCGATGCACTCCAGGCAGATGCGGACCGCCTTTTGGAAGAGTTCCGGTATTTCTCCCCTCGCGGCGCCGGCCGCGATTAACAGGGCGCTCACAACCAGCAGCAGCACGGATAATCCGCGACCCGGCGGCAAGGTCCGTTGCGCCATTATAAAACCTCCTGTCCGCTAATTATACGGTGAAAAGCGATATTCCTGCCGGCGATCAGGGGTTGGAAGGGCAGTCCGGCTGAAACTGCTGCCATTATAAAGGATGGAGAGCCTGGGGCAAACCTTCAGGCATCAGGTTTAAGAAAAAACAAAAGGGTTGTTAAAACCCCCCGTCGAAGAAAAGGCTGACTCCCGATCACGTTCACTTACACCTGAGGGTAGAAGCCATGCTTTGCGCCACCTGCGTTAAAAACGGCAAGTGCCGTAAGAAGGAGAAGTTTGAAGACGCCGTTGAGTCGACCTATTTGCAGCAAGGGATCATCCCCGAGGAGCCCCTGGAGTTCGATACCTGTGACGGAGCGTTCCTCGTTTGGACCCCGGAAACGGGGATTTCGGCGAAATACTGCAGCGACTATGAAGCGGTCGAAACCATGTCATAAACAGGCCTTGGTAAGGGTTTACCTTCACAAAACAGGGAAAAGTTTTCCGGCCTTAAAATCTTACTTAGGAGGTATGTCCCTTGAAGGTTAAACACTGTCTTGTTATCGTCGTCTTGCTCGCCTTAAGCCTGTTGGCAGGTACGACCGCGTTTGCCGGTTCCGCCCCGACCGGCCAGGAACCGTCCCCTACGGGACTGCCTGTAATCACTGTTACCGGAACGGGCAAGGTAATGGTTCGCCCCGACACCGCCAGCATCACCCTCGGGGTGAACACCGTGGCGCCTACGGCGCAGGCGGCGCAAAAGGAAAACAGCCGTATCGCCAACCAGGTCCTCGAGGCCCTGGTCAAGATCGGCATCCCCAGGCAGAACATCCAGACCGTGGATTACAGTATCTGGCCTGAGTATTACCACCCCCCCTATAAGGAGGGCTCCCCGGAACCGCCCAAAGTTACCGCCTACCGCGTGATCAACAATATCCGCGTCGTGGTCGACGACACCAGTCAACTCGGTGCTGTTATCGACGCCGCCGTCAATGCCGGCGCCAATCAAAGCTACAACATCCAGTTCAGCAAGAAAGACGAGGTGGCCGCCCGGTCCGAGGCCCTGACGAAAGCGGTCGTCGACGCCCGCGCCAAGGCCGAAACGGTCGCCAGGGCGCTGGGGATGAAGATCAGCAAGGTACTGGCGGTTAACGTCGAGGGCGCCTACATGCCCGTTATCTACCGACCGATGAAAGCACTTGACGAAGGGCTGGGAGGAGGCACTCCGGTGGAACCCGGTCAACTGGAGATCTCCGGCAGCATCCAGATCCAGTTCGCGCTGAGCGAATAGAAAAACCCGATTGAACGTCAAGGGTGGCTAAAGAACAGCCACCCTCTCATTTCCCACCTCTCACCTCCCAGGGGATCTGGATTTTGGGCGTCATCGGGACGTGACCGAACAGTTCCTCGACACTGCCCGAGCGAATGATCCTGCCTTGCAGCATCGCGTAAACTTTGTCCGTCAGGTAAGGAATCTCCGTTGGGTCATGGGTTACAAAAACGGCCGTCACCGCCGTAGATCGCAACAACTCCCGCATGTCCCAGAGCAGCGCCAGCCGTGTCGGATAATCAAGAGCCGTGAACGGCTCGTCCAAAAAAAGAACCTCCGGCTCCAGGACAAAGGCGCGGGCAAGGCTGGCGCGCTGCGCCTCGCCGCCGGAAAGCAGGCGGGCCTGACGCTTAGCCAGCCGGTGGATCCCCAGGCGCTTCATCCACATGTACGCCCTGTCCTCGGCCTCGCTACGGGGGACGCCCCGGAGACGCAAGCCGGACATCACGTTGTCGATCACCGTACCGTCGAGAAGCAGCGATTCCTGGAAAACCACCGCCATCTTGCGCCGCAATGACAGGGCGTTCCTCCTGTCCGCCGCAACGCCTCCCACGATCACCCGGCCGGACGAAGGCTTTTGCAGAAGAGCCAGGCACTGCAGCAGGCTGGATTTGCCGGCCCCGTTGGGCCCGACCAGGGCGACAACCTCGCTGCGGTCTACAGCAAAAGCATCCACGTCGAGGATCCTGGTATTCCCTTTTACCAGCACCAACTGTGTGGCTTCAATGGCCCTGGTCATTGCGCCGAACGCCCCTTTTGCTGTTGCAAGGTAAGGACGAAGGTGATCAGGAAGGACATCAGCAGCAGGATAATGCTCAAGGCCGTCGCCAGCTCGGTCTGGCCTTTGGAGACTTCCAGGACGATGGCCGTGGTCATGACCCTCGTCTCGCCCTCGATGTTGCCCCCGACCATTATCGACGCCCCGACTTCCGAGATCACGCCCCCAAAACCCGCGATGATCGCCGCCAGGATACCCAGGCGCGCCTCACGGAGCAGCAGCAGGAGCATCTGCAGTTGCGTCGCCCCTAGGGCCAGGATTTGCAGCCGGATTTTCGGGTTGACGGACTGGATGGCGGCCACGGTGAAGCCGGCGATAATCGGGGAAGCGATGACGGCCTGGGCCACGATCATAGCCTTGGTTGTATAGAGCCAGCCAAGGAAGCCCAGCGGGCCGTAGCGGGTCAGGGTCAGCCAGGTGATGAGGCCGACCACCACAGGCGGAGCGCCCATGCCCAGGTAGACCAGACTCAGCGTTAAATTGCGCCCGGCGAACCTGCGCAGGGCCAGAAAGGCCCCGGCAGGGACGCCGATCACAATGCTGATCAGGGTCGCGGTGCCCGAAACGCGCAGCGTACGCGCCAGGATATCCATAACTTGCGGATCCAGGCTGACCAGAAGACGGATAGCCTCGCGTAACCCTTCGGCGTATACCTCCACAACCTGCCCCTCTCTTAACTACTTGGTCAGTTCATCCATCGTTTTCCCGGCATCGGGAATGAACAAAGGCTGGCCGTACTTGTCGACCCCAAACTCCCCGATCTTCTTCTGGGTCTCGGGGTTGATCATGTATTCCACGAAAGCCTTGGCACCTTCGGCATTAACCTTCTCGAATTTTTGGGAGCTCACCTGCATCACGTGGTAAATATTCAGCAGGGCGGCGTCGCCTTCCCTCATGATGTCCAGGTTGAGTTTTTCCTTCTGAGCCAAGTAAGTCGCCCAGTCGGTCAAGGTGTAGCCCTGCTTCTCGGAGGCGATGTTCAGGGTGGCACCCATACCCGTCCCGCTCTTCTGGTACCAGCTACCCGAAGGTTCAATCCCGGCGGTCCTCCAAATCGACACCTCTTTCTTGTGCGTCCCCGAGTCGTCGCCGCGCGAAACAAAAATGGCTTTTTTCGCCGCTACAGCCTTGAAGGCGCCCTCAATGGAAGCGGCCTTCTTGACCCCCGCCGGATCATCCTTCGGGCCCACGACGATGAAGTCATTATGCATCACTAGCTGGTAGTTGGTGACGATGCCCGCGTCGACCAGCGGTTTTTCGCTTGACGGCGCGTGCACCAGCAAGACATCGGCCTCGCCCTTCTCGCCCATTTCAAGGGCGGCGCCGGTGCCGACGGCGATGACCTTAACGTTGTAGCCGGTCTTCTGTTCAAAATCCGGAACCAGGATGTCCAGCAGGCCGGAGTCCACCGTGCTGGTGGTGGTAGCCAGGATAATGTCCTTTACCTTGGGCTCCTGCGGTTGCTGTGCTTGATCACCGGAACCCTTGTCTGACTGGCCGCCGCAGCCCGCGACGACAGTCAGGACCAGGGCAAAAACAAGTAAAAGGGTGAGAATTCTCTTCAAGCGCATCAGTATTCAGCTCCTACGAAATGATCAAATGTTTTCGGCAAAAACTCTCCCGCAGGGTCGCAAAAAAGCCGGATCCTGCGGAAAATAAAGCAAGATCCGGCCTTATCGACCGTAACATCTTGTTCTCCTTTCCGCACTGGGAGGCGCACCCGTTTCCCGGTGCACCCTATCGGTCCGCCGGCCGTAGCAAAGATTGCCGTAGGCCCGGAGACTCGGAGCAAGGTATTTAGTTTAACAGTTGGATTCGTGCAGAAGCTAAAAAATCCTGCCAATAATATTGAGATATCTCGCCTTCCAAATTCACCACCCAACGCTTGGCGTCCTATTTCCAGCTTGACTTCCAACTGTTGCTTCCCAAATCCTGGCTGTACGTTCATCCGAATACGCCCTATAATGGAATGAAGGATATCGTTTGAGGAGTGGTCGCCGTTGAGGTATGCCAAGCTGTCCGACGCCGGGCAGAAGGTTTTTGATGCCCGTTACGCCCAAAAAGACGAGCACGGCAACGTTATCGAGGATTTTGCACAGGCGGTGGACCGCATAGCTTCCGCGGCCGCCGGCGCCGAAAAGGGAAAGAAAAAGAAGTTCTGGGGATCCAAGTTCCAGGAAGCCATCGGCAACCTGACCTTTGTCCCCTCTACGCCCATTTGGGCCAACGTCGGCAAGTCCGACCGCCCCTGGCAGCCTTCCGCCTGTTTTGTGCTGGCCCTTGAAGACTCTCTCGAATCCATGTATGACACGCTGAAGAACACCGCCCTGGTCTTCAAGTCCGGCGGCGGCGTGGGATATAACTTCAGCCCCATCCGCCCGAAGGGAACGATCGTGATGTCCACCAAAGGGCAGGCCAGCGGCGTGGTCGAGCTGATCCGCCTGTACGACGCCTCTTCGGGCATGGTCATGCAGGGGGGCGTCCGCCGCGGAGCGTCGATGGGCATCCTGAACATTGACCACCCTGAAATCATCGACTTCATCAACTGCAAGCGCGACGGGACCATCACGCACTTCAACCTTTCCGTCGGGATCACCGACGCCTTCATGGAAGCCAAGGCCAAGAACGCCGATTGGCCGCTCGTTTTTAACGGCAGGGTTTACCAGGTCGTGCGCGCCCGCGAGCTCTGGAACATGATCACCGAGGCGGCCCACGCCTGCGGCGACCCGGGCCTGATCTTTCTCGACCGCCTGCAGCGCGACAACCCGGTACCTTCCAAGGTCATCAACGCAACCAACCCGTGTGTAACCGGTGATACTTGGGTCATTACCAGTGAAGGACCACGCCAGGTAGTGGAACTTATCGGGCGTCAATTTGAAGCAGTGGTCAACGGAATCGTTCGATTGTCTGGTACCGAGGGCTTCTTTGAGACGGGTACTAAACCTGTTGTCAGATTATCAACCCGTGAAGGGTATACCTTGCGGCTTACCGCTGATCATAAGGTCCTTCGCGCTGCAGAGAAAACCCGCTATCGTATTCATACCGAATGGGTTGCCGCATCCGAACTAAAGCCTGGTGACCAGATATGCCTCCATAACCATAGGCTACTGAACGGTTGGCCCGGGCCGCTGACTGAGGGCGAAGGATACCTGTTAGGCCTGTTGGTCGGTGACGGAACGTTGAAGGCTGAGACAGCCGTCCTTACAGCTTATACTAATGGCAGTATCAGTACTGAAGAATACGGTATCAAGACAGTAATGGAGCAAGCGGTTGGGTTTGCAAGACAAATACCACACCGTGCTGATTTCAAGGGATGGCATACCGTCAAAGGCCGTAACGAATTCCGGCTTAAATCGGCCAGTCTTAGGGATATTGCCCTCAGCTTGGGTATGACTCCAGGGAACAAGATAATCACTCCAGCAATCGAACGCACCTCGTCCGACTGCTACCGAGGCTTTTTGCGGGGTCTGTTCGATGCTGATGGTACGGTTGTGGGTACCCAAGAAAAAGGAGTAAGCGTACGGCTGGCCCAAAGCAATCTTGAACTGCTGCGAGCTGTTCAAAGGATGTTACTGCGCCTCGGTATCGCTAGTGACATTTATTCTGAGCGTCGCTCCGAAGGCTTCAAGCTGTTGCCGGACAGTAACCGCAATCCAAGACAGTACGTGGTTAAGACCCAACACGAGCTAGTGATTAGTAAGGACAACCTTCAGTTGTTCGCTGACCGGATCGGGTTTGCCGACAGTTTAAAGGCAACAAAATTAGCATCTCTTCTTGGTTTATATAAACGGATGCTGAATCGGGAGCGGTTTGTTGCTACTGTCCTCTCCGTTGAGGATGACGGATCAGAACCTGTCTATGATGTACAGATTCCCGGCGTTAACGCTTTTGATGCCAACGGCATTTATGTCCATAACTGTGGGGAGCAGCCCCTGTATCCGGGCGAATCCTGCCTGCTGGGCAGCATCAGCCTTGATAAGATGCTGCGCCAAACCAAGAACGGCTACGTTATTGACTGGGACAAGCTGCGGGAGGCGACCATCATCGGCGTGCGTTTCCTTGACGACATCATCGATGTGGCCGAGTACCCGCTCGATTTCATCGCCGAGGCGACGCGGGCGACCCGCAAGATCGGCCTGGGGATCACCGGGCTGCACGATTTGCTGATTATGCTGGGACTTCCCTACGACAGCGAGGAGGGACGGAAGGCCGCCGGGGAGGTCATGCGTTTCATCCAGGAGACCGCCCACCGGTACTCCGAAGAGCTTGGCGCCGAAAAAGGCCCGTTCCCGGATTGGGAACAAAGCATCTTCTTCCCCCACAGTAAGCGGCGCAACGCGGCATGCATCACCATCGCCCCCACGGGCTCGGTAACGACGATGGCCGGGTGTGAAGGATACGGTATCGAGCCCATCTTCGCCGTGGCCTATTCCAAGGCGACTGACGTGGCCGGAATTTTCGAGGTCTTTTCTCCCCTCTTCCGCAAAGCCTGCGAACGGCACGGCGTACCCCGCGAGGTTATGTCCGAGGTCGCCAGAAGGGGCTCCTGTGTAGGTGTTGAAGGCATCCCCGAAGAAATTGCCGCCGTCTTCAAGGGCGCCCAGGACATCGCCCCCGAGGACCACATCCTGATGCAGATCGAACTGCAGAAGTACGTCGACAACGCCATCTCCAAGACCATCAACCTGCCCAACTCGGCGACCATCTACGACATCGAACAGGCTTACGAGATGGCTTACGCCGGCAACCTCAAAGGCATCACCGTCTTCCGCGACGGCTGCAAGGAAGGCGTCGTCACCGTCGGCAAAGGGAAGGAACGCCAGAAGCCGCCGGGAGAACTGGAGCGCGGTGAAATCAGGCCGCGCCCGGCCAACGCCCAAGGTGTGACCCACCGCCTTGACTCCGGGTGCGGGAAGATCTACCTGACGGTCAACTACATCCCCGAAACCGGGGAGATCATCGAAACCTTTATTACCACCGGCTCCGACGGGGGCTGCCTGATCTATACCGAAGCAACCTCCCGCCTGATCTCCCTGGCCATCCGCGGCGGCATCAGTATCGACGAGATCGTCGGGCAGCTCATGAGCACCCACGCCTGTCCCTCGTACCAGTTCGCCCGCGGGCGCGGCAAGCCGGTCTCGCCCGGCAAGTCCTGCGCCTCGGCCATCGCCAGGAAACTGGTGGAGATCAGGGACCAGTTGGCCATTAAAAGCCAGCAGGGCAAGCTTACCAAGCAGCTTAACGGGGATGACGAAGAGGTAGAAGAAGCCAGGGACATCTGCCCCGGGTGCAAGACCAAGATGCGCCGCGCCGAAGGCTGCTTCGTCTGCCAGAACTGCGGCTACAGCAAGTGTTAGGGATATTGACTATGAAAGGTTGATTCGGTCAAATGAACATCTATGCCACTTACGCGGAGCAGCGGGCCAAGAAAGTTCTAAGCGCTTTACAGCGCAACGGTTTTAAGGCTCTCTATTTCCCCGGCAAAGATGACGCCGTACGGGAAGTGCTGACCCAGATTCCGCCGGGAAACAACGTCGGCATCGGCGGCTCCGTAACTATCCGCAGCCTCGGCATCGCCGACGCCCTGCGCAAGCGCGGGCAAACCGTCTTCGATCATTGGGTCCCCGGCCTGAACGACGAACAGCGAGCGGAGGTGCGCCGCGCGCAGTTGACCGCAGACGTTTTCCTGGCCGGCTGCAACGCCATCACCCTTGACGGCCATCTGGTAAACATCGACGGTATCGGCAACCGGGTGGCGCCGATGATCTTTGGACCCCGGAAGGTTATCCTCGTCGCCGGCGTCAACAAGGTGGTCAAGGATCTGCACGCCGCCCTGGACCGGATCAAGAACCAAGCCGCGCCCTTGAACGCCGTGCGCCTTAACTACCCGTCGCCCTGCGGCAAGACGGGTTACTGCACCGACTGCGCGGGTTCCGCACGAATGTGCCGGGTAACATCAATTATCGAGGCCCGGCCCGACGGGATACCCGATTACACCATTATCCTTATCGGCGAAAACCTCGGATTCTAATACTTTACCCCCGTTTGCCCTTCCCTCTGTTTGATTGCGCAATGACACAACCCGCTATAAATCCCATTATTTTCATGAAGGGATTATTTTTTTTTAATGTAAACTTTTATCATTAATAGACTTAGTTGCAGGCCCTGGTGCATACTTCCGGCCCTGGAGGTTACAATGTCCCGCAATAAAAAATGGTTGAATTTTGTGGCTGTGGCCTTATTTTTTTGTGTTTTTACGATTGCTGCTTCGGCGGCATGCGGGGCCGCTTTATTGAAACCCGGCGACAGCGGGTCCGACGTGTTTGCATTACAGCAGCAACTGCGGCAACTCGGTTATTTGAATGCAACCCCCAACGGCTATTACGGGCCGAAAACGACCGCAGCGGTTGCGCAGTTGCAAAAGGACTATAATCTGGCCGCCAACGGCGTTGCCGACTTGCGAACCAATCAACTGATTAACCGGTTATTGACGTCCGCCAAAACCACCCGCAAAGAGGTTTTGGGATTTTACGTCTGTGACGAGCCGCGCATTCCTTCTTCCTTCGGCACCTTGGCCGCACAGAAGGACAAAATAACCTCCATCGCCCCCTTTTGGTACCGCCTGGATAGTAATAACCCCACAAAGCTTGAAATCCAGGGTAACGCCACCCGCGAAGAAATCGACCGGGTTATCCGTTTCTGCAAGGACAATAATATTAAGAACTATGCGCTGGTCCACAACCTGCTCTACAACAGTTCAACCACCGGCAAGGACGTGGTCCGCACGGCGCTGTCCGATCCCCAAAAACGCTGGGCGCTGGTGATGAATATTTTCAACCTGCTGAAAAGCAAGGGGTTTGACGGCGTATGCATCGACATCGAGAATATTTATTCCGCTGACCGGGACCTGTACAACCAGTTCTTAGCCGAGCTCTCGGCCCAGCTTAAACCTGCCGGATACGCGATTATTGTCTGCGTGCCGCCCAAAGTATCCGACAGCCGGTCAGGCGGCTGGGGAGACAACTTTGATTACGCCAAAGTCGGAAAGTATGCGGATATGGTGGCTGTAATGGCCTATGACGAACACACCACCGTGACCGGTGCCGGCCCTATAGCTTCGCAGGGATTTGTTGAAAAGGTTGTAAAATACACCCTTTCCAAACTGCCGGCGGAAAAGGTGCTGCTGGGCATACCCGGCTACGGCTTCGACTGGAACCTTGACCGCGGCGGGGCGACCTACCTTTCTCACGAGCTGGCTATGGCAACAGCCCGTCGGTACAACAGAAGCGTACAATGGGATGAAAGGAACCATGCTCCCTATTTTGAGTATGCGGACAGGAGCGGTTCCAGCCATACCGTCTACTTTGAAAACGCCGGCAGCCTCGCGGGAAAACTGGACCTGGTCAACCGCTACAACCTGCGGGGTATCGCCCTATGGCGCCTGGGGATGGAGGATCCCGGCACCTGGGAGCTGATCGCCCGTAAGTTCCAGCCTCACGCCATAACCATCACTGTCAACGGAAAATCCGTTAATTCGGATGCGGCCTGCTACGTAGACCGCAACAACCGCACGATGGTTCCCTTGCGCTTCATTGCCGAGGCCCTGGGCGCGCAGGTCCAGTGGGACGCCGCCAAGGGCTGCGTGACAGTAACCAGAGGGAACGATACGATACAATTGTGGCTTGGGACCAAGGGTTACAGGCTCAACAACGGCTATCACGAAATGGATACCATTCCGGTCGTCAAGGACGGCCGCACCTTGGTCCCCCTGCGTTTCATCGCCGAAGCCTTCGGGGCCAAGGTCGACTGGGATGGAAAAGCCAAGAAAATTGCCGCAACACTGTAACAGGCGATGGCCCGAAATTCGGCTTCCCTGATCAATGATCTTTAATTGACAGCTGACAATTGACCGCCGACCACTCCCCGTATTTCGTGGAATCGACTTGCCGATTCCTCCTTTTTTTGTTTCCGGCCGTTTCTGCCCAACAACTTGCAGAATTAGTCTTCCCGCTTTTACAGTGGCGAACGCCGCGAACCTCCCTTCATATATTAACTAGTAATATTGATAAATTATTTGACAATGATACTGTTAGGTTATATATAAATATTAAGAGGATATTTAAAGGTGGATGCTGGTAACAATGGTTAAGGTGCCCGATCGAACCGCTGTCTATCCTATAGGCGTTGTCGCCGAGCTGATGAAAATCCATCCCCGGACGCTGCGCATCTACGAAGAATGTAAACTTGTATGCCCGGCGCGCACGGCAGGCAACAATCGCCTATACTCCCAGGCTGACCTGGACCTTATTGCCCGTATCCGCTACCTGACCCAGGAACGCGGGGTCAACCTGGCAGGAGTAAAGATTATCCTCGAGCTGGAGGAGATGTTCGGACAGGTGGTAACCAACGTCGTCTTTGAGCGTGAAACAAGCCAGGATGAATAGCGTAGTGGGGGGTGTGATCTTTTGCAGTATAAAGACTACTACGCCATTTTAGGTGTTGACAAGAATGCAGACGCCAAACAGATTAAGGAAGCGTACCGGAAACTAGCCCGCAAGTACCACCCTGACCAGAACAAGGAGCCGGGCTCGGCCGAGAAGTTCAAGGAAATCAACGAAGCTTACGAGGTGCTCAGTGATCCGGAAAAACGGGCCACTTACGATTCAATTCCGTACGGCTGGACAGGGCAGGACTTCGGCCAGGGCCACGAAGGTTTTCGCTTCGCGGGACCCTGGACCAGGGGAGGCCGCAGCCAGGGCATCAGGTTCACCTTCGGTACCCGGGATACCGACGGGTTCAGCGACTTCTTTAAAACGATCTTCAGCGGGGGCCTCGGCGACCTTTTCGCCGACCAGGACATCTTCAAAGGCTGGGATGCCGAGCCCCGGCAGGCGAATTACGAAACGACCCTGGAGATTACCTTGCAGGAGGCTTACACCGGAACCGAAAAGAAGCTGCGCGTCAATGGCAGGCAGATCACCCTGAAGGTCCCGGCGGGCGCGTCAGACGGTTTGCGTTTACGCGTGCCGGGCGTCATAGACACGGGAGGGAGCCAGCCCGCCGACCTTTACGTCACCCTGCGGGTCAAGCCGCACCCCTTCTACCGTATTACCGGCCGGGATATCGAATGCGACATGCCCGTTTCAGTCGTTGAGGCCGCCCTGGGAACAACGATTGAGTTTCCGTACCTGAAGGGGACGGTAAAGCTCACCATCCCCCCGGGCAGCCAGAACGGCACGGTGCTCCGCCTCAGGGGGTTGGGACTGCCGGGTATGAAAGGCGAAAAACCCGGGAACCTGCTGGTCCATCTGGACCTCAGAATCCCGGAGCGCCTCACGGGAGCGGAGAAGAAAGCCCTTCAGGAACTCGGACGCGTGTCTTCCTTTAACCCGCGCCAGGGCCTGGCTTTCAATTAACAAAGGGAGGGTTGAAACGTGCGCCTAGACAAGTTGACCATCAAGGCCCAGGAAGCTTTCGAGAACGCCCAGGGAATCGCCGGCGAGTTCGGCCACCAAGCTCTCGACGACATGCATCTCCTTTACGGCCTTTTGCAACAGGAAGAGGGAACGGTGAAGCTTATCCTCGACCGCCTCGAGGTAAAACCGGCCGCCATCCTGCAGCGCGTAAAAGAAGCGCTGCAGCGCCGGCCCAGGGTTTCCGGCGGCCAGCTTTACGCCGCCCCGGAACTGCAGGGCGTTGTCGACCGGGCCTGGAAAGAGGCGGCGAAGTTCAAGGACGAGTACCTGAGCACCGAACACCTTTTCATCGCCCTGACCGCCAAAGAAGCCGGCGAAACCGCGCAACTGCTGAAGAACTTCGGTATTACAGCGGACAGGGTTTACCAGGCCCTTAAGGAAATCCGCGGCAGCCACCGGGTTACGGACCAAAACCCCGAGGACAAGTACCAGGCGCTGGCCCGTTTCACCCAGGACTTGACTGAGGCGGCCCGGCGGAACAAGCTCGACCCGGTCATCGGCAGGGACGAGGAAATTCGGCGCGTGGTGCAGGTCCTGTCGCGGCGGACCAAGAACAACCCGGTCCTGATCGGCGAGCCCGGCGTCGGCAAAACGGCCATCGTCGAAGGCCTGGCCCAGCGGATCGCCGGCGGCGACGTGCCAGACACCCTCAAAGACAAGCGGCTGCTGGCACTCGATATGGGCTTGCTCATCGCCGGGGCGAAATACCGCGGCGAATTCGAAGACCGCTTGAAGGCCGTCCTGAAGGAAATCACCGAAAGCCAGGGCCAGATCATCCTGTTTATCGACGAGCTGCACACCCTGGTCGGCGCCGGCAAAGCCGAGGGCGCCGTGGACGCCGCCAACATGCTCAAACCCGCTCTGGCCCGGGGCGAACTGCGCTGCGTCGGCGCCACCACGCTGGACGAGTACCGCAAGTACATCGAAAAGGACGCGGCCCTCGAAAGGAGGTTCCAGCCGGTCTACGTCAAGGAACCCACTGTCGAGGACACCATCGCCATCCTGCGCGGTCTGAAGGAGCGTTACGAAATCCACCACGGGGTGCGCATCAAGGACACGGCGCTTGTGGCCGCGGCCACCCTTTCCAGCCGTTACATCTCGGACCGCTTCCTGCCCGACAAGGCCATCGACCTGATCGACGAGGCGGCCTCCAAGCTGCGCACCGAGCTGGATTCCCGCCCGGCCGAAATCGACGAGGTCGACCGGCGGATCAGGCAGTTGGCGGTCGAGCGCCAGGCCCTGACCCGGGACGACGACGAAGGAACCAAGAAGAGGCTGGCCAAACTCGACGAGGAAAAGGCGGCGCTGGAGGAGCGCCTCGCCAAGCTCCAGGCCCAGTGGGAGCAGGAGAAGAACCTTATCAACCAGGGCCGGGGCATCAAGGAGCGCATTGAGCAGGCCAAGCTGGACGAACAGGCCGCCGAGCGCAACGCCGACTACAACCGCGTGGCCGAGATCCGCTACGGGATTATCCCCGGCCTGCAGAAAGAACTGGTCGCGATTAAGGAACGGCTGGCCAATCTTCACGGGCACCGCCTGCTTAAGGAAGAAGTCGACGAGCAGGACATCGCCGAAGTGGTGGCCAAGTGGACCGGCATTCCCGTAGCCCGGATGCTGGAGGGCGA
The DNA here is from genome assembly GCF_052618305.1 of Desulforudis sp. DRI-14. Next base: position 60,906 of record NZ_JBQXEZ010000008.1, read on the forward strand.
GACCAAGAAACTTATCAAACTCGAGGAAAACCTGCACCGCCGGGTCGTCGGCCAAGACCACGCCGTTACGGCCGTGGCCAACGCCATCAGGCGCTCGCGGGCCGGCATCGGCGACCCCAACCGCCCGATGGGCTCGTTCCTCTTCCTGGGGCCCACCGGCGTCGGCAAGACCGAGCTGGCCAAGGCCCTGGCCGAGTTCCTCTTCAACGACGAGCGGGCGATGCAGCGCTTCGACATGAGCGAGTACATGGAGAAGCACGCCGTGGCCCGCCTGATCGGCGCCCCGCCGGGCTATGTGGGCTACGAGGAGGGCGGCCAGCTTACGGAAACGGTCCGCCGCCGTCCTTACGCCGTGCTGCTCTTTGACGAAGTGGAAAAGGCCCATCCCGACGTGTTCAACATCCTGCTGCAGTTGCTGGACGACGGGCGCCTCACCGACGGCCACGGCCGGACCGTGGACTTCACCAACACCGTGGTGATCATGACGTCCAACCTCGGCAGCCAGTACTTCCGGGAAATGGCCGGCCGGCCGCAGGAGGAAATCAACGCCAAGGTTTTCGAGACTCTGAAGCACTACTTCCGGCCGGAGTTCCTAAACAGGATCGACGAAATCCTGGTGTTCGAGCCACTGGCGCCCGCGCACCTGGCCTCGATCGTCAAAATCCAGGCCGGCAGGCTGGCGCAGCGCCTGGCTAAGCAGAACATCACCCTGGAGATCGACCAAGCGGTACTGGAAATGCTGGGCCGCGAGGGCTACGATCCGGTTTTCGGCGCCAGGCCGTTGAAGCGGGTCATCCAGCGCCGCCTGGAGAACCCGATCGCCAAGGAAATCCTGCAAGGGCGTATCGTTCCGGGCAAGAAATACAAGGCTGTCCTCGGTGCCGGCGGCGAAATCCAGTTTACCGAATAGCGGCCTGTTCGGCCGCGATTCGGTAGTTGTAAGTCGTAAGGCTGGAAGGCATTCCCGTTCGGGAATGCCTTTTCCAATTTACTTTGTCGGCGCTTAGTAAAAGCGGCAGGAACTTATTAGGTCCCTGCCACTAGTGTTTACCTTGTTTTACCTGGTACCTTTCCAGCATTTCAGGCGGGGGCGTAAACTCCTCGATGCCCACTCTTTTAATGGTGGTCCAAAGGCGTTCCTTGGACTTGGCCAGTGCAGCGTAACGCGCCAGGACCCACTCCAGCACCTCGATAACCCCCTCCGCGCTGACAGCCTCGGCGATACGCTGCCCGTGGATGGGCCTCTGGGTGCTTCCCCTTCCCCCGATAAAGACGTCAAAGGCCCCCGGTCTCGTGCCCATCGCGCCGAAGTCGGCGCAAAGCGGGTCCGTGCACCCGCGCCCGCAGCCAGACAGGGCGATCTTAAAGTCGTCGGGGGTGGCGCGGCCCCAGAACTTCTCCTCAATGGCCATCCCCAGCTTCAGCGCCTCGGCGTGTGTCCACTTGCACAGCCCGGCGTCGCCGCAACAAGCTTTTACGTTGCGAATGGCCTCGCCGAAAGTATTCACCTTCAGCCCCAGGTTGATAAGGTCTTCTTTTACCAGAGCAGCTTTGCCCTCGGGCACCAGGATGACAAGGGTTTGCCTGGACGACAACTTGACGGCCGCAGCCTCCCACTTCTCCAGGTTAGCGGCCACGCCTTTGAACTCGTCAACGGTCATCAGCCCGCATCTGCCTACGGCGACCACAGCCATCAGGCCGTTCTTCTGCACAAATACCGCTTCCCCCATCCTCCAACCTCCTAAGTGTGCGACGCGCATCCCAAGCGATAATTGACTTTTGTGAGCCTTCGCAAATCATTAGTGGAAACCAGTTAGCTGGTTAAAGTAATTAGACAAGGTCAATGACCAGGGCTTCCTCATTGCAGTTGGGGAAGTGCGGACAGTTGATGCACTCCTTCCAGACCTTCTGCGGCATCTCTTCCTTGGGCACCAGCCTAAAACCCAGCTTCTGAAAAAATCCGGCCTGGAAAGTCAGCGTAAAGATCCTGGGAATGTGCAGTTCCCGGGCCTCGACCAGCAAAGCCTGAACGATGAGGCTCCCGATGCCTTGCCCGATCATTGATTCTTCAACGGCCAGGGCGCGGATTTCCGCGAGGTCCTCCCAGATGATGTGTAGGCCGCCTGCGCCGACAACGCGTCCGTCCTTCTCGGCAACGGTGAATTCCCGGATACCCTCGTAGAGCATCGAACGCGACCGGGCCAGCATCAGGCCCTTGTTGGCGTAGTGCGTAATTAAGGCGTGGATAGCCTCTACGTCGGTAATCCTGGCTTTGCGCAAAAGCATCTCGTTTCACCTTCCGGTCAATCAGCAACTGCAACTATCTTAACACCTTGTACCCTTATCGAACAGTCCCTTTCAGGCTACGTTCCAACCAATCCCTCTGTAAATCTATCGCAGGCAAGAGATTTCACTGTAACATTCCGGCTTTTAAAAGGATTAATGCAACAGAAGCGCTTCTAAAAAACAGCAAGAGCAGAGTAACCGGCTGTAGGTGACAGCCGTTGGCGGGAACCAGCCTGCTTGAAGACGGCGCAAGGGCGCCGGAAGGAGTGTGAGTCCAGGTGTACAGGTTGATCGGGATTCTGGCTACTCTTGTTTTGTTCTTTGCCGTCGCCGCGGCACAAGCGCCCGGCGGCACGCAGGTCGATCCGGCAGCCCAGGCAAACGAGGACATCCCCGGGCTCCCCAGGATACAGTCCTGCGAGGAACTCGTCAGGCTCCTGGAGCAAAGCTCCCGGACACACTTTTACAGGGGCAGGCTGCTGCAGGGCACCGAGACGGCTAAGGGAGCGCCTGCCGCCGTGCCTGCTGGGAATTCGTCCGAGAACTTGAGCAACAACCTTTACGTTCTGGACGGCGCGATGCAAATTGTGGGTAAAATCGAGGATACCGCTCCCGGTGAACGGATTTACGCGGTACGGTTTATAGGCAAGAAAGCCTACATGGTAACCTTTAAAAACACCGATCCCCTGTTCGTTTTAGACCTGGCTGATCCTCTTCATCCGGCCGTCCTCGGGGCGTTGAAGATCCCCGGGTTCAGCAACTACCTGCACCCCTACGACGAAAACCATGTCATCGGCATCGGCAAGGACACCGTGCAGGTATTTGAGAAAGACCGCTATGGCAACGTCGAGGCGGAGGGTCCCGCCTACGAGCAGGGTATAAAGGTTGCCCTATTCGACATCACGGACGTCACCACCCCCCGGGAGAAATTCGCCGTGCGCATCGGGGATAGGGGTACCCACTCCGAGGTTCTGGACAATCACAAGGCGCTGCTGTTCAGCCGGGAGAAAAACCTCCTGGCCTTCCCCGTCGCGGTTGCCGAAATCAGGAACAAGACCGCCTCTACGCCCCCGTGGGAGCACGGAGCCTTTACCTTCCAGGGAGCTTACGTCTACGAGCTGACCCTGGACAAGGGCTTTGTCCTCAAAGAGCGGATCACGCACCGCACAAGGGAAGATTACCTTAAAGCCGGCTATGACTGGTGCAACAGCGAGCGGGACGTACGCCGCGTCCTGTATATCGGTGATACCCTCTACACCCTGTCGAGCAGCCTTCTCAAGGCCAACGATATCAAGACCCTGGCCGAAAAAAGGAGCCTGACGCTGCCTTAAAAGGCACACCCTAACCTTGCTTAGGAACCCTTGCCGAAATATCAGGGGTTCCTTCTTTTTTATTGATGACCTGGCAGGAAACAAGGCATGATAATTGAAAGTTATTACCATAAATGAGTGTCCCTTAAATACGGCCTGTTGAAAAACCGAGGGCTGTTCAAAAACAAGCATGGCGCGGAGCGTACTGGGGTGGTACGTGAGCACTGGCCGGCAAGCCTGACAAAGCCAGGCGAAGTTTTTCAACAGCCCCAATATGGGGGCCTTGAAAGGAGCAGGTTTTATGGACAAACCGGATACCGCTGAAAAACCGGGGCTAACCGCGTGGCAGCGTTTTATCGGAGCAATCCTGGGTCCCCGCGCTGTTTTCGAAGATGTTGTAAAGCACCCGCAGTTCTGGGGCGGCGCCCTTATCTCCCTCGGGGTGACCCTGGGCCTGAACCTGCTGACCATTCCCCGGCTGCAGGCTTTTGTCCGTCACCAGATCGCCGATACACACCTTCCCCCGGACCAGGCGGCTATGCTGCTGCAAGGTGCGATCATCGGCGCCGTCTTCGTTCCCCTGATCGGCCTGTTTGCCGTCTGGCTGGTGTACGCCTTCCTGTTGAAGGCCATCAATTTGTTTGCAGGAGAACGCGTCCCCTTTGAGATACTCTATTCTGTCGCTGTCTTTACCTACGTTCCGACCCTGGTGGGCGAAGCAGTGCGTACGGTCCTGCGCTGGGTCGTTCCCGTGGAAAAGTTCGCTTTCGTAAACACCAGCCTGGCCTTCTTTCTACCGGCTCCGGCCAACCCCCAGCAGCCGGGCCTGCTGTACCTGCTCTTGTCGCGCATCGATCCGTTCACGCTGTGGACGCTGGCCCTGCTTACCCTCGGCGGGAGCCTGGCGATAAAGGCCGGCGCGCGCACCGTGGCCGCCGGCGTTTTCGGCGCCTGGCTTCTTTACGTGGTCGGCTACGCAGCCCTGGTCCTCTTGTCCGGCTCTCCCTGATTCAGCATCTGGTTAAGCCATCTCGTTTCCAAGAGGTGCAATCAAGCACCTCTTTTTGGCGTTTTAACAGGCTTAACCCGGTCCATGGTACTCAATGCTCAACGCTCGGCTCTGCCAAAGGCTCCCCGCCGGGCCAGCCAGGCGACGGCCAGCGCCATCACGATCCAGCCGGTGAGCCCCGTCAGAGCGGGCCCCAGGAGGGTGTTAAAGTCCCTGGTGACCATATAGGGCAGGCCGGCACTGGCGTTCAGGGAACCATGCGCCAGGGCCGCTACCCAGACGCTCCCCGAAGCGTCCCGCAGCCAGCCGAAAATAAAGGCCAGCAGTACGCAGAAGATGATCATCGCGCCGATCCCGAGGTAAGGATGATCAGGATAGTTGTGCCCTTTGGCGATAATCGGAGCGTGCCACACCCCCCAGATCAACCCGGTATACAGGTAAGCCCTAAATCGCCCCAGGTGTGCCAGCTTGACCTGCAGGAAACCCCGCCAGCCGAACTCCTCGCCGAACGAAGGGATAATATTGATCCATGGCGCGATGAGGATGGCCCCGACCGCATTCGCCAGGATCATCAGCCGGGGATCAATCGGCGATGGGGGAACAGGTTGTTCGCTGCCCAAAAACTTGGCCATCCCGCTCAGCGACAGATCCCACTGGGCTAATCCCAGGGCCAAGGCCAGGCCGAGCGAGACCAGGGTCATCAACGGCATGCCGAACCAGGCCGCCAGGTAGTACTTCTTGATGCCCACCCGCAGGCCGGCATCGCCAAAGCCTTCCCTGGTGACGAATTTGCGGACGATAAAAGCCGACAGGGCCGGAAAAAACATAACCAGTGTTAATACGGCAATGCCTCCGGCCTGACCGGGGTTCAAGCCCGAGTAAAAGACGCCGAACTCGACGGCCCAGGTCAAGCCGAAGGTCAGAACAAGAAACCAGATGATCCCCCGCTTATCGTTAACCCTGTTGTTTTCCAACCCCCATCCTCCCGTATCTCGCAATGTTCATCAGCCTTTGCTGGTTCCGAAAACGTAAAAGGCTAGGGTCACATTGTCACCTATGACCCCTGACACGCTGTATAACTCTGAATGTACAACACGCCGGCGGGTCCTCTAAACCTTGAGATCCCCCAATGCGGCCTGCAAGTCTTGGCAGATCTCGTTCAGTGTTTCAGTGGCCTTGGCAATACCGTCCACTAGGCGGGTCTGTTCTTCGGAGGCCAGCGTCACATCGCCCATCAGCGCCGTAAACCTCTCCGTCGCCACCACCGCGTCTTCGATGTGCTGGGTTAAGGTATGCACCTGGTTGACCATTTCGGTAATCGCCGCCAGAGATTCTTTGGCAATTTTTCTTCCCTCGGCCACCAGGCGGCAATCCTCTTCGACTGAAGAAACAGCCTTTTGCGCTTCTTCAACAGCCTTCTGAATATGCTGGGAGATATCGCCTGCAGCCTCGACGGCCTGTCTGGCGCGACGCTCCATCTCCACGGCAAGGCTGGCAAAATCGGTACCCCCATCCCGCGTTCTGGCCTCGGCGCTCGCCCGCTGCGCCAGGAGGCGCGCCTGGTCCGCCGTTAAGGTGAGATATTCGATAACCCTGTGAACATCCTGCAGCCGGTTGATGGTCTCCTTCGCCGCCCCGCTGGCCCGCGAAGCGATGCGGGCGCTCCGTTCCATCTGCTCCAGAATGCGGTTTGCCTGGCCTTCAAGGTTCTCGGCCTGCGTGGAGGCCTTGGAGGAAACCCCGGCGATGTCGCGCGCCCGCTGGGCCAGCAGGCCGATGGTTCCGGCCACCTGGGTGATTCTCTCCGTGGTGGAGGCCACGACCGCGGCGGCATTCCTGGCGCTGGCCTGCAGATCAGCGGCGAGGCGGCGCGTGCTGTCGGCGGCATTCAGGACACGCTCGGCAAACTGGCGAAGCTGCCCCACCATCCTCTGGAACGAGCGCGCCAGGCTGCCTACCTCGTCCTGGGACTCAATGCCGAAGTCCTCAAAGCGCCAATCGCCCGTGGCGATTTTATTGGCCTGGTACTCGAGGATTTTTACAGGTTGGGCAATAGTGTTTGAGATATAAACGGCAGCCACAACGCCCAAAATCATAGCAAAAAGACCGAGCACGACAGAGGTTTCGATAACGTGTTGCACCCATTGTTCGTTGGTTTCAACAGCCCCGTTTAAAAGGTCGCGCTGGTAGTTGATAAAATCGTTCCCTGCAGCGATAACCCCGCGCACGGTGCCTTTCTGCTGCAGGGTCCAGTCGATGGCCAGGTCGAGCTTCTGGTCGTCGGTAAGATCGGTCCGGTCTCTGATCGCTATGGCGGCCGCCGCGTAGTGGATCTGGAAGGAACGGATGAGACCGGAGACTTTGGCGAATTTGGCCCGCTCCTCTTTGGACGAAAGGCGCGATTCGATGGCCACCAGGTCGGCCTCAGCCCTCTCCTGCTGCGCCATGAATTCCTGTTTGTACTCTTCCTTGCCGGTCAGCAAGTAAGAACGCATCATCAGGGCCTCGAACTCAAAGGCCAGCAGCAGTTCCTGCGTATCGTTGACCAATCCCACCCGGTGGTCGATGAGGTCGATATATGACAGCTGCACCCGGTGAAGGTTGTACAGCGCCGCTATCGCCGTTACACTGAAAACGAGATAGACAAGCAGGTAGCCTACTAAAATCTTTTGTCTGATGCGCAAGGGATCGGTCCCCTCTCCAGCCCGGCCGGTTGTGAATAGTTGCACTATCTTACCGTGATTATAGCACACGTTTTAAATAGAACATGCATTAATCTTCGTTTTTTCGAAGACTGCTGTACACGGCCTGTTTCAGCCTTGGTACAGAATGCGCGAATCGACAGACTTGATGCTCTGGCAGCCGGTAAGAATCATGACCTGCCGGAGTTCCGCCGTCAAACGGGTCAACACCTGGCGGACGCCCTCGGCCCCGCCGCCGAAGGCTCCGATCACGAGCGGTCTGCCAACAAGGACAGCCCTGGCTCCCAGGGCAAGAAGCTTCAGCACGTCTGCACCGTTGCGGATCCCGCCGTCGGCAAGGACGACAACAGATCCCCCGACGGCTTGGACAATGGCCGGGAGAACATCAGCCGCGCCGGGGGTGTGGTCCAGGATCCGCCCGCCGTGGTTGGAAACGACGATGGCCTTCGCTCCCGCCTCCACGGCCAGCAGGGCCTCGTCGGGGGTCATGATCCCCTTGAGGATGAACGGCAGCGTTGTAGCGGAAATGATCTTCTGCAGTTCGGTTACTGTCTTGGGTCCGACCGGCTGGCCCTTTAAGGCCATGGTTACCAGGCCCGCACCGTCGACGTCTATGCCCACCGCCCGGGCTCCGGCTTCTTCGGCCATCCTTACCCGCCTGACGATTTCCTCGTACGCCCGGGGCTTGATGAACGGGATGCCCCACCCGCGCTCAACGGTGATCGCCTCCAGGCCGGCATCGAACATCGCGGGATCGGCCCCATCCCCCGAACAGCCGATGGTTCCCGCCAGGCGGCTCCCGGAAATCACCGCGCCGATGAACTCCCGTTCCGTTAAGGTCCCGCCCATGTTGTAGGGTGTCCCGGTGATTGGAGCAGCCAGAATCGGGGTGCCGAGCTCACAGCCGAAAAGGTTTGTGGATGTATCAGGGTTCTTTGCCCCGTGGATGGTGCGCATGTTTAACCGGTAACGGGCCAGCGCCTCCAGGTTGGCCCGAAAGGCCGCTCCCGTACCGGCCCCCCCCATGCCCGGGACCTCACCGGCACAGGCCCGTCCGTCACATACCGGACAGACCCGGCAGTAGCCTTTTAGTTTATCTTTGGCAGCGCTCCTGATCTCTTCCCAATCCAAGCGTCTTCCGTACCTCCTTTTGTCATGGACTTAACGGCTCGGGGTACTCCGTTTTCCCTCACAATATTCATCCAATTAAGGCAATATCCTTGTTAGAAATAACTTGAGAATAACTTGATAGATCATAGCTCAAAATCGGCTTTGGAAAGCCTTGCATTAATGCCCCGGGTGTTATAATGGATGAAAAACGGCCCTTGCATCAAGGCCCGGGGAGAGGCATGAGACGAAGTGGATATCAAGTTCAGCAACATCAAAAAGATCGACAACCGCTACTGGATGATGTTCTACGCCTTAAGCAACCACGCCGCCAAACAGAACAAGGTGATCACCCAGTGTCCCTGGGAGTGCCCTTTCAAAAACGAGTGCTGGCCTGACGAGCGCGAGATCGGTAAGGGTTCCCGGCCCCGTAAAATATGCGCCGAGGTCGCCGATTTCATCAACCGCGAGTTTTTCGAAGGCAGGCTGGGCTAGCCACCCCATCGAGGGTGGTTTTCTTTCGTTTAATCCCCCCAGTTTAAGGGAATCATAGCCTTAACTCCTCTTCTACTCCGGTAAAACAAGAGGTAGAAACCTTGCTTGGCGACATTGCGGTTGTATTGTTAAAGGCTGTCCCGCTTTTTTTCCTGCTCCTGTACCTCACCAGGCTTCTGGGCAAGAAACTGATCAGCCAGCTAACCTTCTTTGACTTCGTCGCCGGCATAACCCTGGGCTCGGTCACGGCCAACACCTTGACCGGCCGGGTTCCGCTCGTCATCGGCATCGTGAGCCTCATCGCGTGGAGCGGGCTGACCCTGCTCATCGACCTTCTCGTGCTCAAGAGCCTGCCCGCTCGCAAAATCATTGACGGCGAACCGACGATCGTCATCCAGAACGGCAAGATCCTGGACTGGAATATGCGCCGCAACAGGTACAACCTCGACGACTTGATGACACAGCTGCGGTCCAAGAACATCTTTGACCCGGCCCAGGTAGAATTCGCCATTCTGGAACCCGACGGGAAACTCTCCGTCCTGCCGAAGGCGCAGTACCAGCCTCTAACCCCCGCCGACCTGAAGATGCCCATGGCGGCGTACCAGGGGCTCGCCACCGTCCTGGTCAAAGACGGAGTTGTTATGGAGCGGAACCTCCGCCGGAACAACCTGACCGAAGACTGGCTGATGACCGAACTTAAACGAAGGGGCATCGAAAACGTCTCCGACGTCTTCTATGCCACCCTGGACACCAGCGGCAACCTTTTCATAGACCTGAAACACGACGGTCTGAACCACGTCCAGAAGGTCGAAGACTGAAGGAATAACTCCCACGTGGGACAGTCCCTTTACCTAATACCCAGCCGGTTCATCTTCCTGCTTAGGGTGCTGTAGTCGATCCCCAGACTCCGCGCCGCCGATTGCCTGTCCGGGGATCGGCTCAACGCTTCAAGGATGGCTTTCCTTTCGGCGTCCGCCACGATTTCTTTTAGCGTCCTTGTCTCCCACCGGACCGCCGGAGGACATAGGTATCTCTGGGGAAGATCGGTCGGCCCAATAACTTCCCGAGGTGAGGTAACAAACATACGTTCCACCAGGTTCCGCAGTTCTCGGATATTGCCGGGCCAGTGGTAGGCCTTGAGTTTCTCTATCGCCTCGGGGCTGAACCGCTTATACAAACCGTACGCTTTGTTGACCAGCTTGCAGAAGTGCTCGCAGAGGAGCTCAATTTCGTCCATCCTCTCACGCAGGGCCGGAATGTGGAAGTGTACCACGTTGAGGCGGTAGTACAGGTCACTGCGGAACAGTCCCTGGTTAACCAGTTCATCAAGGTTCTGATTGGTACAAACAATCACCCGGACGTCGACGTTGCGGGACCAGGTGCCCCCCACCCGCCGGATTTCTCTTTCCTGCAGCGCGCGCAGCAGTTTAGCCTGGGCCATGATCGGCAGTTCGCTGATCTCGTCGAGCAGCAAGGTGCCAGGGTGAGCGGCCTCAAAAAGTCCAATCGCCCCCTCCTTGCGGGCCCCGGTGAAGGCCCCTCTTTCGTAGCCGAAAAGCTCGGATTCGAGCAGGGATTCCGGGATAGCCCCGCAGTTAACCTTGATAAAAGGATGTTTGGCCCGGGGGCTCTGCCGGTGAATGTAGGAAGCCAGCACTTCCTTGCCGGTGCCGGTCTCGCCCGTAATCAACACGGTGGTGGGGTAAGGCGCCACGCGCAGGGCCAGCTCAAAGATCGCCCTCGTGACCGGGCTGGAAATGACCGGTTCAAAAACACCGGCGGTCGCCTCCTGCTGTCGTTCAAAAACCAACCCCTGATTATCCATTCTCTCCCATCTCTCCTGCACAGTTATGCAATTCGTCGTGCAATGTTGCAAAGTCCGTCTTTTAGATAATACCAGCCACAATTATATGCCTCAGGGCACTATTCTACAAGGCGCATTTGCAAATTAATCCTCTGCCACTTCCTGGCATAGGGCTCAAACAGGTTTAATCGGCGCCTGTTGAAGTGTTATGATCAGTTGGCACGCAAATTGCTAGTTCATTGTAGATTGTAGATATGCAAGCGGAGGTTGAAAATATGCAAGAACCGCTTATTCAGCACGTGCAGAATCTTATCCAGGAGTACCAGATTCATACGGTACGGGTAACTGTTACCGATAACACCAACATTACCCGCTCGCGCTTCGTGCCTGCCCGGGCCTTCATCGCTTCAGTAAGGGGAACTGGTACCCAGTATCCCTCGGCGTTACTGTCGATGGACTCATCTGCGCTCCTGGTGCCGGAAGCAGGAGATGGTTGGGAAGGCGGCTTCCCCAGCATGCTGCTGGTCCCCGACCTCAGCACCTTTGTTGTCTTACCCTGGGCTTCCGGAACAGCAAGAGTGATCGCCGACCTCGCCTGGCCCAACGGCGAACCCTGGGAAGCGTCCCCGCGGCAAGTGTTGCGCCGTGTTTTAAAGCGCCTGCAGGAAACCGGATACACCTTGAAGGGCGCCTTTGAGTTTGAGTTCTACGTTTATAGAAACGGCGACAAATGCCAGGAACCGGTGTGGCAAGGACTTAACTGCTTCGCCGATACCAACCAGGTGAACTGTGCCGACATCTTCGACGCTATCATTAAAGGCCTCGAAAGCATCGGCGCCGGACCTGGAGTAGCCAACACCGAATACGGGCCAGGCCAGTTTGAGATCACCAACTCACCCTTTACAGGACTTGCGGCCGCGGATATGGCCGTGTATTACCGGGCGTCGATCAAGGAGATCCTGCACCAGCTGGGCTATACGGCGACCTTTATGGCCAAACCCTCCGCATCGGTTAGCGGGAGCGGAGGACATCTTCACTTCTCCTGGCTCGACAAAGAAGGGCGCAACAACTTCTATGATCCCGGCAGCCCCGACGGCTTGTCGGACCTCTGCCGGCAGGTTATCGCGGGCCAGCTGGCGCACGCCGGGGCGCTGTGCGCCCTGGCCAACAGCACCATCAACAGCTACAAGCGCTTACGGCCCCACCAGTTCGCCCCGGTGAACGCCTCATGGGGCCACGAGCACCGGTGCACCATGCTCCGTGTTCCTTTCTCGAGGGGTGAGCAGACACGCCTGGAGAACAGGCTCCCGGCAGCAGACACCAACCCGTATCTGGCGCTGGCCGGCTCTGTCGCCGCCGGGCTGGACGGGATGGAGAAAAGGCTCACGCCACCCCCTCCGGTATCAGGTCGCAACCCGTACACAGCCGATGACCTGCCCCCTCTTCCGGACAGCCTGCCTGCGGCGATAGCTGCACTGGAACAGGACACTGTAATCCGAGGGTATTTGGGCGAAGAGTTTTGCCGTAACTTTATCTCCCTACGCCTGGCCGAGTGGGAACGGTTCTCCGCCCACGTCACGGACTGGGAACTTAATGAGTACCAAAAGCTGCTCTAAAACTTTCACCGTCAAGAGGCGGTGGAACAGTTACATATCAGGCTGAGAAAGGAGGTGGATGCATGAAGATAACGCGCGATAAGGTCGTCTACAGCATGTCAGCCGACAATGTGCCGGTCTTCCGGACAGTTCTCCCCGCCAGGCTCACCTTCGAGACCCACGACTGCTTTTGCGGTCAGGTGAAGTCTCCCGCCGATACGGTGGCAACCCTGGACTTTTCACGCGTGAACCCGGCGACCGGGCCGGTCTACCTTGAGGATGTACGGCCCGGAGATGTGCTGGCCGTGCACATCAGCGCCATCCGGGTAGCGTCACCGGGGATCATGGTTGCCGCCCCGGGCGCTGGAGTGTTGGGTGAAGCTGTCGCTGAACCAGAAACGATGATGGTGGAGATTTCTAATGGGTTCGTTCACCTGTTGGGGCTTGCCTTGCCCGCGGCGCCCATGATCGGCGTCATCGGCGTGGCCCCGGCCGGGGAAGCAATCCCCTGCGGCACCCCGGGCCCACACGGCGGCAACATGGACACCGGCCTGATTACGGCCGGCAGCACGGTCTACCTGCCTGTCCAGGTCGATGGCGCCCTGCTCGCCATGGGAGACCTGCACGCCCTGATGGGCGACGGCGAAATCATGGTCAGCGGCGTCGAAGTCGCCGGTGAAGTTGACGTGACCGTAACCAAAGCGGCAGGGGTACAGCTGGACAACCCGCTTGTGGTCACGCCCGACTGGATAGCCGTCATCGCCTCGGCGCTCACATTGGATGAGGCTGTGCGAACGGCTACCTTCCAAATGGCCGGCTTGCTGCAGAAATGGACAGGCTTTTCTCTTAACGCAGCCGGGATGTTCCTGAGCGCCTGCGGCCACGTGCAGGTGTCACAGGTTGTTGACCCCCTGAAAACAGCGCGGATGGCAATCCCAAGGACGATCTTGAAAAAGCTGGGTGTGCCGCTAGCCTTTTGATCAGCGTTGCGGGTCAAACAGTTCCGAATCTTAGAAAGCGGGGGTTGAAATGTCAAACGACAAAAGCCATAACCTGGAGGAGTTTGGGTATAAACAAGAACTGAAGCGGGCGCTGTCTTTCAGTGACCTGTTGATCTACGGCATGGTCTTCATGGTCCCTATCGCGCCTATGGGCATCTACGGTTACGTTGCTGATGTTTCCAACGGCATGGCGCCTTTGGCTTATGCCATCGGCGTGGTGGCGATGATCTTCACTGCCTGGAGCTATGCCAGGATGTCACACGCCTTTCCTATCGCCGGCTCAGTATACTCCTACGCTTCCCGGGGCATCCACCCCTCCGTGGGCTTCTTCGCCGGATGGGCCATGCTTCTGGACTACATCCTTACCCCGGCCCTGGTTTACCTGGTAGCCGGTTACGCTTTGCAGGAGATGCTCCCCATCCTGCCCTTCTGGGGCTGGATCGCGGTCTTTGTGGTCGTCAACACGGCGGTCAACCTCCGGGGCATCGAGATGACGGCTCGCACCAACATCGGCCTCTTGATCTTTGAACTCTTCACCCTGGTCGCTTTTATCGTCGTCGCCTTCATCGCGGTCATGAAGGGCGTGGGCGCAGGCGCTTTTACCATTGACCCCATCTGGAAACCCGAAGGCTTCAGCATCAACATGGTCATGGCGGCCACTTCGCTGGCTGTGCTGAGCTTCCTGGGGTTTGACGCTATCAGCACGCTCTCCGAGGAAGCCAAGAATCCTCGGAAAATAGTCCCCAGGGCCACCGTCGTGGCGCTGATCCTTGTCGGCAGCCTGTTCATCGCCCAGACCTACCTGGCCGGCCTCATCATTCCCGATCACACTACGTTCGATAACCTTGACACCGCCTTCTACGCCGTGGCCCAGGCGGCCGGAGGCGACTGGCTGCGTTACCTGTGCGCCCTGGCGACCGCCATTGCCTGGGGCATCGGCGACGGGCTCGTGGCTCAGGCCGCCATTTCCCGCCTGCTGTTCAGCATGGCTCGGGACAAAATGATGCCAGGCGCCTTGGCCAAGGTGCACCCGACATTTAAGACCCCTTATGTGAGTACGATCTTCGTTGCCTTGCTGGCCATTACCGTCGGCGCGCTCATCCCGATTGACAAGCTCACCTCGATGGTTAATTTCGGCGCGCTGACCGGCTTTATGTTCCTGCATGTCTCCGTCGTCAGCCACTACATCATCAGGCAGAAGCAAACCGACCTTGCTTCTATCCTGAAATACCTGGCGGCCCCCGGGCTTGGGTTCTCGATCATTTTCTACGTCTGGATCAGCCTCCAGCCCGAGGCCAAAACCCTCGGCTTTATCTGGCTGGCAGTCGGCCTACTTTACGGAGCCTATAAGACTAATTTCTTCCGTGAACAACCGCCCGCCTTCCGGAGTATGGGCCATTAGGCTATTACTCGCCACTAACAAGGACACCCCCGGCAAACCCCAACTGCCGGGGGTGTCTTTTAGGCCTTCTCAGTGACTCTTTGTTACCTGTTGCCGCCGAATATGCCCCCAAGCAAGTCACCGCCCATGCCGGCGATACCCTTCTGTTCGCCGATTTGCGTCTTGCTGGCGGCCAGAATGCGGTCCGCCAGGCGCGAGAACGGCAGGGTCTGGAGGTAAACGAGCCCGGGACCGGTCAGGGTGGCCAGGAACATGCCCTCGCCCCCGAACAGGACGTTCTTAAAGCCGCCGACAAACTGGATGTCGTAGGTTACCCTCGGCTCAAAAGCGACCAGGCACCCCGTGTCGACCCGCAGCGTTTCCCCGCTGCCAAGCTCTTTCTGAATCATCGTGCCCCCGGCGTGGACAAAGGCCATTCCGTCCCCGGAAAGACGCTGGAGGATGAAGCCCTCGCCGCCGAACAGCCCGGCGCCCAGTTTCCGCGTAAAGGCGATGTCGATGTCCACCCCCTGGGCGGCGCAAAGGAAACCGTCCTTCTGGCACATAAAGCTGCCCCCTAGTTTAGGAAGATCCAGCGGAATCACCTTCCCGGGGTAAGGCGCCGCGAAGGCGACCCGCGCCCGGTTCCGCCCGTTGTTCAGGAAGGTGGTGATAAAGAAACTTTCGCCGGTGAGCATCCGCTTGAACCCCTTGAACAGGCCCCCGCCGGTCCCGGTCTGCATCACGATGCCGTCCTCCATGAACATCATCGCGCCGGCCTCGGCCCGCACCCCTTCGCCGGGATCCAGTTCTATCTCCACCATCTGCATGTCGTCGCCGTAAATCTTGTAGTCGATCACATCAGCCATGTTTCTACCCTCCATTAACGCTGTTCTAGATGATGATTTCTCGGCGCCAGACCGCAATCCCTGCTACAGGCTACACCCTCCGCCAGCAACGGCGCCCGTCCAGGGAGCCCTTTTCTTCCGCGAGTTTTTCAAAGTTTTCCAGTCCTGTCTGGCCAGGTAAAAAGCCGGTCCGTTCATTACGGTCATCAAGACCGGCAATCCGGCACCAGACGAGATTGTCAACTGCCTCTGAGGCTTAATCGACATCATGCGAAGTGGACGGACAAGCAGCGGGAAGCGGTGCAAGCCTTCGAGGAAAGCCAGACTTATGAAGGGGCTACCCGGCGCCTGAAGATAACCTTCCAGAATGTCCAAAAGCGTTGCCGCGCAGCAGACTGGCATTAACTTAAAGAAGCGGAAAAGATGCTGAAAAAGCTTGAAACATACGCACTCCGTTCTTCACCTTACAGAGGGTGAAAAACTTACGCTTGGCTTTTCCGCCGCAGCGGCTGTAGTCCACGTCTTAATTGACTGTTTGAAGAGCTTGCTTGTCAGACGTTATTATCACCTATAACAAATAATGTGTGCTACTATCGCTTTCAGGGGAACTTCCTCTCCATTCTCTAAGATAATAAAATTAAATCTTTAAGATAATAAATAAAAGAAATAGCTTTATTCCCATCCGGATTATATCCCGGCCTTGGGGTTTTTTAAGCGTTTTTCGGAGATTTCTATTCCGGAGCGGGGACCTGCTGGACCCGGACTTCGGACTTCCCACCAATCACCTTTAAAGCACGTCACTGCTGAAAATACTCCGACACCAGCCGCAGGGCGCATTCGTCGCCGCAGGCGCTGCACAGTTCCCCTTTTTCTTTCTCAAGGTAACAGCGCACCAGGGCCGGGTCGATGGCCAGGCCGGCTATTGCCGCCCGGTCCAGGGAAGCCCGGGCCCGGGCCATTTTTAAATCCCACTCCCAGGCCCCCTTGACGCCTTTGGCAATGTCGGCGGCATGGGCGGCAATGCGGGCGGCCATCACCCCAACCCGCACGTCTTCTTCCGTGGGCAGGCCCAGGTGCTCCGCCGGGGTGACGTAGCAGATGAAGTCGGCCCCGGAAGCCCCGGCCAGGGCCCCGCCGATGGCCGCGGTGATATGATCGTACCCCGGAGCCACATCAATGGCCAGGGTGCCCAGGACAAAATACGGTGCCTGGTGGCAGAGCTGCTTTTGCAAGAGCATGGTGGTTTCCACGTGGTGGATGGGCACGTGCCCCGGCCCTTCCACCATCACCTGCACCCCCCTTTCCCTGGCCCGGGCCACCAGTTCCCCGGCCACCAGCAGGCCCTGGATCTGGGAGCCATCCAGGGAATCGGCAATGCACCCGGGGCGGATGGCATCGCCCAGGCTTAAAGTGACATCATATTCCCGCAGGATGTCCAGCACCCGGTCGAACTCCTCGTAGAGGGGATTTTCCTTCCTGTTGTGCAGCATCCAGCCGGTGAGGAAGGCGCCGCCCCGGCTGACAATATCCGTCACCCGGCCGGTTTTCTGAAGACGCTCTACCACCTCAAAATTCAGGGCGCAGTGAATGGCCATAAAATCAATGCCCGCGGCGGCCTGCTTTTCTATGGCTTCAAACATGTCCTCCGGGGTCATGGCCACAATGCCGCCCCTCTTCTCGATGGCCTCAATGCCCGCCTGGTAGATGGGCACGCTCCCCACGGGAACCGTAGCCCTTTCCAGGCTTAAGAAGCGCATGCCGTCGATGTCCCCCCCGGTGGAGAGGTCCATAATGGCATCGGCCCCGGCGGAAATGGCCACCTCGATCTTGCGGGCCTCCATTTCCGGGTCGTCCCGGTCGCTGGAGGTGCCGATGAGGGCATTCACCTTGGTCCGCAGGCCCCGCCCGATGGCGCAGGTCCGGACTCCTTTCCGCAACCTGTTCTTCGGGATGACGATGGTACCGGCGGCCACCCCGGCGCGGATAAATTCCGGATCTACTCCCTCCCGCCGGGCCGCCTCCTCCATCTCCGGCGTGATGCGGCCCTCCCTGGCCGCCAACAACTGGGTCATAACCTAACACACCCCCTGCTCTTTGCCCAGATATTCCCCTACTACCTTCATGGCACAATATTTGCCGCACATGGCGCAGGCCTGGTGAGAACCGCGGCTGCGTTCCCGGCGAAGGGCACCGGCCCGAACGGGATCGAGGGCCAGTTCGATTTGCCTGTCCCAGTCCAGGGCCTTGCGCGCCCGGGACATTTCCAGGTCCCACTGCACCGCCCGGGACTCCCTGGCCACGTCGGCAGCGTGGGCAGCAATGCGAGCGGCAACGACCCCTTCCCGCACCTGCTCCACACCGGGCAGTCCCAGGTGCTCCGCGGCGGTGACATAACAGAGAAACTCCGCCCCGGCCCAGGCCGAAAGGGCCCCGCCGATGGCCGCCGTAATGTGGTCGTATCCCGGAGCGATGTCCGTAACCACCGGGCCGAAGACAAAATAGGGCGCGCCGTGGCAGAGCTGCTTTTCCAGCTGCACGGTAGCCTTCAGGTGCCCCAGGGGGACGTGCCCCGGCCCTTTGACCATCACCTGCACCTGCCGTCGCCGGGCCCGGGCCACCAGTTCCCCCAGCACCACCAGTTCCTGCATCTGGGCCGCGTCCAGGGAGTCGGCCAGGCAGCCCGGGCGCCAGCCGTCAGCCAGGCTCAGGGTAACATCGTAGCGGCGGCTGATCTCCAGCAGCCGGTCGAAATGCTCGTAAAGGGGGTTCTCCTGCTGGTTGTAGATCATCCAGCCCATCAAGTGGCTGCCCCCGTGACTGACCAGGTAATCGATGCGGCGGTGCTTTCTGGCCGCCCGCAGGGTCTGCCAGGTGGTGGCGCAGTGCAGGGCCAGAAAATCCACCCCGTCGGCGGCCTGCCGCTCGATGACTTCGAACACTTCGTCCACCTTCATTTTTACCGCCGCCCCGTACTTCTCCCGGGCTTCGGCCAGGGCCTGGTACACGGGCAGGGTGCCCACGGGCGTGGTGGTTGCCGCCAGCACGGCCCGCCGGGCGCCGTCAATATCCCCGCACACGCTCAAATCCATAATGGCACCGCTGCCGGCTTCCACGGCGGCACGCACCTTGGCCACCTCGCCCTCGATGGTGTCCCCTTCCCCCGCCAGGCCCACACTGGCGCTCACCTTTACGGCAAGGCCCGTTCCGATGCCCACGGGAT
This sequence comes from Desulforudis sp. DRI-14, assembly GCF_052618305.1. The sequence goes on from NZ_JBQXEZ010000008.1 coordinate 79,664, forward strand.
CGATGTTCTTTCTCCTGCGGTTGCGGGGTATGACGATGGTCCCGGCCGCCACTCCCCGGCGGACGAACTCCGGGTCCACCCCCTCCCGCCCGGCCACCCTTTTCATCTCTGGCGTAATCTCCCCGGCCAGGGCCCTGGCCATTTGCGTCGGCATTTTCGACCCACCTCCATGGAAGTAAAATAAAAAGTCCCCAGCCAAAACTCAACCTGGCTGAGGACTTTACCATCATCCTCCGCGCACGGCCGCCCTTACGCGCGAGAGCAGCCATCCTCTCAAACAGGCAGGTCTCCTGGCTAACGGATCATCGCTTTTATCCCGGCCTTCCCGGGCAAACCCCAGTGACCGGGATAAGCTCCCCGACTACAGTGGCGGGACCGCGCCGTTTCCGCCTGGCACTGGAGGTTTTATGCTCTGGTACCGGCAATCTCTTACGCGGTGAGGTTGCGAAAATTTCCTCCCGTAACTGCAGGCCCACTCCAGCCCTTACCATGAGTACCGGGCGTCCGGACTTCCCTATTCTCCCCTTACGGGGCACCTGTTTGACTATTCGGTTTTCACCTACTGTAGTATTATACACTCATGCACTGGATTCTGGCACCGAAAGCTAAAATTTGTGTTAAACTTCGCAAATTCACTCGGAGGGAAAGCCTTGCTCAGCAGGAAGATTTTTCTTAAACTTTTCGCCCCGCACCTTAGCGATAACCAGGCCGATACGGATCGGCTGTTGGCCGCGCTGCACACGGCGAGGGGCATAGTCCCGGAAGACATCGAAGTCCCGCTCTTGGTGATGCGCCGGCTTCCCGAATCGCTGCGTACAGCCGACTGGCGGGTGACGGCGGCAGTCGGACGCGCCGCGGGAGGCTGGCGGCTGCAGGACGTGGAGCCGGGGGATAAGACAAAACGCCACTTCGGCCTGGCGGTGGATGCCGGCACGACGACAATCGCGGCGGCAGTCGTTAACCTCATTTCGGGAAACATCGTTGCCGTAACGAGCGGGGAGAATGCCCAGGCGGCCGTGGGCAAGGACATATTGACGCGCCTCCAAAGCGCGGAGGAGCCGGGTGGCCTGGAAAAGCTGCGTAGCCTGCTGGTTGAGAGCGTAAACCGCACTGCTGCCAAAGCAGCGGCGGAAGCTGGCGTCAACCCAGTGGAAATAACAGCGGTGGCAGTAGGCGCCAACACTGCAATGATTCACTTCCTCCTCGGGCTTGATCCCCGCTACCTTTACCGCGAACCGTATATTCCGGCAGTCAACGCCCCGGGACTTTTCCGGGCAACCGATGTGGGACTGGACGTCCATCCCGAAGCCGCAGTCTATTGCATGCCCGGAGTGGGCAGTTATATCGGGGGTGACGCCGTGGCCGGCATCCTGGTCAGCGGCATGCACCGGCAAAACGAAGTGGCGCTCTTTGTAGACATTGGAACCAACATGGAAATAGTCATCGGCAATGCCGAATGGCTGGTGGCGGCTGCGGGAGCAGCAGGCCCAGCACTGGAAGGCGGGATCGTCAAACAGGGCATGCGCGCGGTCCCCGGAGCGGTAGCACGGGTACGAATCGACCCCCTTACCCACAGGGTGACCTACACCGTGATCGGCGGAGAAAAAGCGCGCGGCCTGTGCGGATCCGCAGTGGTCGACGCCATGGCGGGGATGCTGAAAGCCGGGATAATCGACAGCGCTGGGACATTTCGCGACGGGCGCGAAGCTTTTGTTATCGTGCCGGCAGGCGAAGCGGCGGCAGGAACAGATATTGCGATTACACAACAGGATATCAAGAACTTTCTTAGAAGCAAAGGAGCGGTCAGCGCGGCCGTAGAAACTATCCTCGCAAGCGTAGGTCTACTGCCGCATGAGATCGGCTGGTTTTACGCCGCCGGCGCATTTGGCGAACATCTCGACGTGAAAGCCGCCGTGGCTACCGGGCTCTATCCCGACCTGCCGCGCGAACGGATCGTCGTTCTCGGAAACTCTTCCCTGGAAGGAGCCCGAAGGTCACTCGTATCCGAAGAGGCAAGGCGCGAACTCGGTGCGATCTGCCGCCGCGTCACTTACTGCGAACTGAACGTCAACGCCGAGTTTATGCCGCGTTTCGCCGGGAGCCAGTTCTTCCCTATAGTGGACCCACGAATTTAGACACGGTACTGCCCTCTGGTGACTTTTTCCACGATGCCTTTCTCAAGCAGCTTGTCAATGGTTCGCGCCACGCCGCTCGGGTGTGCTGGGGTATCCTTGTAGGGCCGCCCATCGAGCGCCAGCCTACAGAGGATATTCCTCATGTGGACGGTCTTGCCGAGCTCGTCGAGGATTTCGGTGAATACCGGCTCCAGAATTCTCTGAGCCTGCATATGGGCTTGCTCCAGGACCATCGCCGTTAACTCCCTTGACCCTGTCTCTAGGAGAACATGGTAGGCACGGGTAATAACCCCTTGCGGCCAGGCGGCGGAGCGCCGTTTGGGCAAGGGAAGTTTTATCGCATAACATGCGATATTTAAACCCGCCAAACGAATAGGTGCCAGGCATTGCGGCCGAGCAAGGTCGCGTCATATAACGGGTGGGAGCCCGATGCTGCGGCCTTTCGATCATGCCGAAAAGCCCGTTCCTACTTACCAATCTGCACCCCGCCGATCAAGCCGGCGGGGTGAAACACTTCTCCAAATAGATTGGACACCTTGCTAGTTAAGGCGTCAAACCCAGACACAAAAATCTCCGGGTGCCCTACAGGAATACCTTGTACAACGTAGAATACCTGACCACAAATAATTGCAACATAACTCCTGCACATTCCCTTGGTTCGAACTCCGCTGTAACCTTTCTCCGAAGGGGAAAATAAAAGGCCAAACCACGGATGCCGCAGTTTGGCGCGGGTGAGCAGGCCTGTAAGCCGAGTTCACATGGAGAAGGCACCCTTGGGTGCCTTCCTGCTGTCTTCAAGGGATATCAAGGGGTTCCGGGTTCGCACCGCGACCCGGTCGGGAGCAATACACGTAATTCAAGTTACGGAGGGGTGTTATGTCGCACTTACAGGAGGTTATCCGGGAGTTCCTGCGGTACATGCGCACCGAGAAGGACGCCTCTCTGCAAACCCTGGCTGCCTACCGCTCGGACCTCAAGCCCCTGGAGGATTTTCTGCTGCGGGAGCGGATCGCCCCGGAACTCGCCAACCTTACAACGCCGGTCCTGCGGCGGTACTTCATCTGGGTGCACGACGAGCGGCGGCTTTCCGCCGCCTCCCTGCGGCGGAAGATCCACTGCTTTCGCTCCTTCTTCCGCTACCTGGTGGAGCAGGAATACATCCCTCAGGACCCGATGCGGAAAATAAGGCCGCCGAAAGAACCGGAACGCATCCCGATTTACCTGAAGCAAGCGGAACTGCAAAGGCTGCTCGCCGCCCCGGAGCACCTCGGCGGGCCTTACCACTTGCGGGACAAGCTCATCCTCCACCTTTTGGCTTACTGCGGCCTGCGGCGGAGCGAGCTCCTGCGCCTGGACTGGGACGACGTGGACCTCGGCGCCGGCACGCTGCGCGTGCGCGGCAAGGGGAAGCGGGAGCGCATGATCCCCATCATTCCGGAACTGCAGCGCCTTCTGTGGGAATACCTGCAGACGCGCCTCCCCCTCGAGAACCGCGCCCTTATCCTCGGCCGGGAGGGCAAACGCATGAACAAGGACGCCCTGACGCGGCTCTTCAAGAGGTACGTCCGGATGGCGGGCCTGGACGCGGCGGTGATCACCCCGCACAAGCTCCGGCACTCCTTCGCGACGCTGCTTCTGGAGAAGGGGGCGGACGTGTTCACCATCCAGGAACTGTTGGGCCACGCCGACCTCGCCTCGACCCGGATCTACGCCCACTGCAGCAGCCAGCGGCTGCGACAGGCCGTGGAACGCATCCGACCGGGTTACCCGGAGAGAGGATGACAGCCGTCAAGAAGAATTTGCAAACAGGGGCACAGTGTCTTCACCCAGTATCTAGCACAGATGGGAGCACAATCGCCTTCGGCTGTGAAGAGAGAGCTTATGACCAAACGTGGCCGGGAACGCTACAAACTGCGGTAGACCTCGTGACCGGTCTTTGGACACGTCAAAGAACATTGGGGCTCAGGTAGTTCTTAGAAACTCGAATCCCATCGATGCTGGACATCATAGCCAATCATAAACAGAGCTGCCTGTAAAGCCATAACCTGTTGACTCGAATCTAGTTGGCTAAAAAGCGAGTCACTCCTCCGGATGATCTCACCCAGCAACCAGCTCGCCTTGACATTGTCGTTAAGGTGTTTGCCTGGGTTGTTTGAGATCTCAGGAAACCTATAGATTTCTGTGCTGGGGTTTCTTCTGTTTAATGCTGAGTAGTTAGCTTCCCGCCCTCGCTTATAGCCAAAGCGTAACAGTTCGGGTACGGCATCCAATGCTTGGTCCTCACAGAACTTCCTAACCAGTAGGCCAAGAGCAGCACCTACACGGCCGTCGTACATGATAAAGCCGTCGGATAGCAACGAGTATATCTTCGTGAAGCCAGAGTTAATCAGGATGCCATTGTGCTTTGACGTATCGTAAGTCTCTAAGTTCAGCAGTTCTCTTGTCTTCTGAAGCTCACTGCAAAGCTCACCGGACTCAGCCAGGTCTTTAATCACGCCTGCATTCCGTGATAGAACACCGCCCCAAGCTAGGACAGACAGGCAGCATTCCTTACACTTTTCGTTGTTACCTTGGCCAATGCTCTCAGTAAGCTCGGTTGCCAGCCGATTAAAGAAAGTGTGGGTATCCGCAAAGGTCCGCCCGGAGACTCTCTGTCTGGACACCGGCAGGTAGGCATCGAACTTCCATTCGTACGACTCGAAGGCCGAATACAGGGACGTGCACGACCAAAGAGTTTTCGTCCGAGCGTCCACGTACTGGTGTACAAAAGAGCCAGGCTTATCTAGCCGTTCTTGCATCCAAACCATGAACGAGGATACCGTCGGGTCGGACAGATACTCCGGTTTTCTCACCTAATCCACCTCTAGTTCCTGCTCTTAGCCATCGTCCGACGCGTATAGGTTAAAAGACATCTATAGCTCGCTAGCCTCTAGGGCGTACTGCCTATCAGGATCCAGAAACTCCAAAAAACCCTTGAGCTCTTACATCCGTTCAGAATCCAAGGAAAGTTCTCATGTTTTTGATACCAACCATCAGGGTAGTTCTCACTAATGAAGTCACGGATCTGGCCTGTTGTTGCAACGGCTACCCACGCTCCCCAGTCAACCTGCTTACCCTTCAGCAAGCCTCGCCGTATCCGCGTCTTCAACTGCTCAAATGGTGCCGATGAAACAAAAATGACCTCCTACGGCTTCTGTAGGAGGTCAAAAAGCCTTTAACATCGCCGCAAGCACTGCCACGTAGCTGACCGAAAAGATAAACATCCATTTGATCAGGTCCCTCTCGAACTTCCTCAGTGCCTTCCGGATTTCGGTATTAAACTCGTCTAACGCTTTTTCAATCCGGTCCATTGAATCACTCCTCCGTCAAAAACCCCTCTAACTCGGATTCCGGCCGGTCAAGGTGGATTCCGTCCCGGCATTGTGGGCAGATGAATTCGTCGTACCAGATTTCATTCTCGGGTGTTTCGGGGTTTTTCAGAAGGTCAAGCAGAACCAGCGACGCACCGCAATTGGACAGCACGGATCGATGTAACACGGCCTATTGTCCGGGCGAGGTTCAGCAGCGCTTCTGGGAGGGTTATTCCCGTCTGGTACGTCAGGAGTCGTTTTCATCGGCCAGCACCACCTCGGCCTGCGCCGGCAAGAAGAATTCGGCATCCCTAAGGTTTATCTCCGCACAAACGAGATAGCCCTTTTCCATTTCCTCGGCCAGCCTCTTGTCCACGGATGTGTCGTCCAACATGCTCACTCTCCTTACAATAAAGGTCGCTCCGCCGCCGAGAACCTGTCCCACCCGGGCCGACGCCGGAACGGTCCCTCCGGTAGCCGATCCCCAACAAACTCCCACCGTCGCGCACAGAGCAGCCTAAAATGATTTTACCAAATCACTACTTTTATTGCCAGCAACAGCCAGCACCGGATGATCAATAGATGTTTTCGCTACCCTGAAAAACAGCGCAACCCTGAGGGAGCAGGCTAAGCCGCCGGCTCCACG
>NZ_JBQXEZ010000009.1:0-72481 GCF_052618305.1 Desulforudis sp. DRI-14
AACGGTGCCCGAAGCTTTCAGCAAAGTCGCTTGCGGGGATAAACCCAGACCCGAATAGCAAGGGCCGTTTTTCAGGGTAGCTGTTAGAAGTTGGAACGCCTAGTGAAGTAAGAAAGGGTCAGGCCCATGACTTAACGCAAATCTAAGAAAACTAAAGGTTTGACCCCTACCCAGGAGGTGGGAACATGAACCGCATTGAAGCAAAATTCACCGAGTTAAAGAACCGGAGTGAAAAGGCCCTTGTTACTTTCATTACGGCGGGGGATCCTGATCTAGGAACTACCACCGCCCTGGTGCGGGCCATGGCCACGGCGGGGGCGGATATTATCGAGCTCGGGGTCCCCTTCTCCGAACCGGTGGCCGACGGCCCCGTGATCCAGCAGGCCTCCCAGCGGGCTTTGGCCGGCGGCACAACCCTGCGCGGCATCCTGGAAACCGTCCGTTCCCTGCGGCAAGACGTCGAGGTGCCGCTGGTCCTGATGAGTTACTACAACCCCGTCTACCGGTTCGGCCTGGACGGCTTCGCCCGGGAGGCGGCGGCCGCCGGGGCCGACGGGCTGATCGTCCCCGACCTGCCCGTCGAGGAAGCCGGGCCGCTCCTGGCCGCGGCCGACCGCGCGGGACTGGCCCTCATCCCCCTGGCCGCCCCGACCTCGACCGCCGCCCGCCTGCGGCGCATCGCCCGGTCGGCCCGGGGCTTTCTTTACTGCGTCGCCCTCACCGGGGTCACCGGGGCAGAGCAGCAGCCGGAGGAGGTCCGGAGACTGGTCGCCCGCGCCCGGGAGGTCTCGACCCTGCCCGTCGCCGTCGGCTTCGGCGTAACCACGCCGGCCCGGGCCGCGGAAGTCGGCGCTTTGGCCGACGGGGTCGTGGTGGGTACGGCCATCGTGCGGGAAGTCGCCAGGGGCGGCCCGGACATGACGGAGCGCGTGGCCGGTTTTACGCGGGAGCTGAAGACGGCTTTGCGGCGGGGTCATGCCTAGGAGAGTGCTGCAAAAAGCCAATATACTGGTTTTGGCATAGGTATCCTTAGGGTAGGGTACAGCTATGCTTCGGAAGTTAGCCTTAAGACCGCTCAAAAAGAGGTCCGAGGCAAGAGGTCAGAGGTCGGTTACGGGAAGCGATCGCTTCGCGATTGCAAGTCTATAATCCTTAGCAATCGCTCTGCGGATTTCATCAGGTCAGATTTCTGACTTCTGGCATCCGACATCCTTTTTGCCAGGCGCGGTTTTTCAGCAGTCTCCCACGGGAAACTGGCTGCGCCCTTAACATTAAAAGGGCTTGTCCTGAAGGCTTTCAACTGTTTCGGGAGCTGTCGGCGTCCTTTCCGGAACGGACAGGACGACAAGGGCGGCAAGGAGCAGGATTGCCCCGCCCCAACCCGCCGCCGTAAGGCGCTCGCCCATCAGGCCCACGGCCAGAAGAGTCGCGACCAGCGGCTCGACCAGGGTGGCGACCGAAGAAGCCGTGGCTGTAACCTTCTTAAGGCCCAGCCCGAACAGGACATAGGCGACAGCCGTGGGAAACAAGCCGAGGTAGACAAGGATCAGCCAGCCTGCAAGCGGTAGGTTCCGGGGGATGCCGGCCAAGGGCAGCATCAGCAAGGCTGCCACGGTAAAAGCCAGGGTTACGGCCTGTATGGGATGCAGGCGCCCCACCAGGTCTTTTCCGGCCACGACACACGTGGCGTAAGATAGCGCGGCGGCGAGGGCGAGAAGGTTGCCGGAAAGATAAGCGGGACTCAACACAGCGTCGATGCCATGCAGGCCGATGATCAACGCCGTCCCCGGAAGGGCCAGAGCCAGCGCAACCAGTACACGTCCTGACAGGCGCTCCTTCAGAAAGATCCGGGCCAGGAAAGCGACCATCAGCGGGGCGGTGCAAATGGCCAGTAGGGTGGCTGTGGCGATCTGCGTACGGATTACGGCCTGGAAGAACGACAGTTGGTAGCCGGCAAGAGCCGCGCCAAAGAGCAAGACAGCGAGGACGTGGCTCTTGTTCAAGGCGGAAAGGCCCGTGCTTTTCGTGATGCTCCAGGAAGCCAGGAGCAAAAACGGGGCACCGAAGAAGAGCCGCCATACGCCCACCGTCAGGGGATCAAGGCCGTATAAACTATGCAAAAAAGTGGCTGACGTTCCGGTAGTACCAAAAAGGACGCTGGCGAGAACGATCAGCAATAATCCGAAAGTCATTCATTCATCTCCCGTAACGCTTTAGAAAGGCGTTGGGCCGGCTCTGTGCTTACTTCGGTGCTGCTTGCGGCTGACACAGTGAACGATACTTCTGCCGCACTTCCTTCATGCGCCCGCAATTCTTCTCTCCTTCGGGGCAAGGCCCGCGCAGGCAGGCCGGGCCGGCCTGGCCGAAGAAGGTCGGGGCCACCGCCCTCACCAGCCTGAGCATCTCATCGGCCAGGGCCCGTATCTCCCACTGGGCGCGCTCGCAGCAGCGCAGGGTGAAGAAATGCAGGAGCTCGCGGGCGTTCATCGTTACGACGAACTTGGTCTCGGCGGCGTTGGGCAGGACGAAGCGGGCGTCCTCCAGGGCGTCCTTCCCGCCCCCCAGTTCCCGGACCCAGTAGTCGTACCACTCCTGAATCCGCCGCATCTGGCCGGCAAACTCGGCCGCCTTGTCCGGTCCCAGCTCCGCGATCCGCGGAGGGACGACGTAGTCGAAGACCCCGTTCTCGCTTCGGGCGGCCGTTTCAGCGACGTAGCGCTGGGACTGCACCGAGAAGGAGGCGATCCGGTGCCTGGTGATTTGGGCCAGCAGGCTGCGGGAGACGCCCTCGACGGCGAAGGTGAAGGCGGCATGTTCGATGGGCGTGACGTGTCCCATGCCGACCAGCTTGTTGATGAACTCCGCCGGCTCGCGTTCCGCCGAAAAACCGATGAGCTCGTCGTTGCTCAACCCCGAGTAGCACCGCCGGCCGGCCAGGGCCGCCAGTTCCTCCGGCTGCGGCGTGTGGGCCAGAAGTTTAACCGAAAGCTGTACAGTACCCACGCGATCAGAATCCCCTTTCCTCCGCCGTTTGCACCCACAAAACAGATACCGCGGCTGAAAGCAGCCGCAAAATAGATATTATATTCGCAAACTCGTAGATTTATTCCTTTAACCTACGTTACAAGAGGAGCTGGACTTGTCGGACTTACTATACAAAACCCATCGGCAAGGATCGGATCGTAAAGCCTGACCCTCCCCAAGAAAAAAGAATTCGGCCATCGGCCGAATTTCTTCAAGTATCCCAGTGCCCGGTGCCTATATCTTAATGGATTTCGAGGGTCTGGCTAAGCATTTGCTTATAATTCAGTGCTACTAACTCCAACCTGGTAGCTCGAATGTCAATAATTGTCGATATTCTCTTTGCTTTTCCATCTTAAGTTATTGAGTACTTGATACGAAATTATATCATTAAGATAATTGCTGCCTTCTGCCCAAACCGTAGCATTGACCTTCACATCGAGGGGTTTTGAAGCTCGATCCCCTTAGCCTCATAGCTTTTGTCCTTGCCGTCTGAGCTAAAGTACGGAGTTATCCCCTTCACGCTTAGACTCACTGTAAGCGGCTGGCTAAACCCTGCTCAGTGCACCTCTAGAGATTCACGATTTGCTCACTGAAGAGCGGAGGCGCAGAGAAAACGCAGCGGGCGCTAACGCTGTTGTGGTCAAAACCGAATGGGTCGTACAACCGGCCATTTTTAAGCCCTCAAAAAAGACAGCGAACGGGGAACGGGTAAGAGCTCCCGGGGAAGATTGGCCCGGTCTCGGTCCCGTCTTTAAAAGTAAGGAAGAAGCGGTGAGGGCTGTAGGGCAGGCTGTTGATTACACTCCATGGCAAAGTCCGGGTAATACCTCTTTGCTCTTTGTATCCTATAAAGGCAGTCTCACTGATCTTGACTATTCGTTTTCGGCGCATCATGAAGGACCAATCGGTTTATTACCTTTTCCAGGAATAGCAGAGAGGACTTCTCTTAAGGGAGGTGAACAACTGGCAAGCGGCAACTGGTACGTTGTAAGCATCTCCAGTGAATGTAACCTATAAGGTGAGAGCCTACCTTCATTGGCGGTATAGAGAGTGGCGCCAACGCGCCACCCTCTTTCATTTTGGATTATTCTTCCCGTATCAAACCCAGTGCTAAGTAGAAACGGCTATGCCCGCTTCCATCTGACTCCGTCAGGGGTATCCTCAAGAACCACGCCCATTTCCTTCAAGCCGTCGCGGATGCGGTCGGCCAGGGTGAAGTTTTTGGCCCTGCGTGCTTCCCGGCGCAGCCCGATGATCAGGTCCAGCAGAGCGGGAGCCGCGTCGCCGGACTGACCGTCGGCCTTCTTCCAGCGCGCCCCCCGAGGAGTGTCCTCGATAACGAACCCGGCCGCCTTCAACCCGTCGCGGATGCGGTCGGCCGTGGCGAAGTCCTTGCCCTGCCGGGCCTCCTGCCGCAGGCTGAGCAAAAAGTCGAGCAGCCCTGAGGCCAGGTCGCCGCCGAGGCTCTCCTCGTCCAGGACGATGCGGCCCTCTTCCTCCCGGAAAATACCCAGGACGCTGTTGAAGTCGTCGAAGAGCGCCCGCGCCCGTGCGAGCGCCTCCCGTTCGGGTGCTTGCTCGTTGTGCAGGTAGGCGTTGACCTCGCCGGCCAGGTCGAAAACCGCGGCCACGGCCAGGGCGGTGTTGAAGTCGTCGTCCATCGCCCTCTCGAAGCGTTCCCTCAATTCGCCGAGCTTTTCCTTCAACTCGGCGGCCCGCTCGTTCCCCTCGTCCGCGGCCCGGCCGGCGAGCGCCTCGTCGAGCAGGACGATGCTGTTTTTGAGCCGCGCCAGGCCTTTTGTGCTGGCTTCCATCTTCTCGGGGTCGAAGTCGAGCGGGCTGCGGTAATGGGTCGACAGCAGGAACAGGCGCAGGGCGCCGGGCGGGAAGGCCCGTACCAGGTCGCGCACCAGGGAGATGTTGCCCAGCGATTTGGACATCTTTTCCTCCCTGATGGTGATGAAGCCGTTGTGAATCCAGTAGCGGGCGAAGGGCCGGCCCGTGGCCCCCTCCGACTGGGCGATCTCGTTCTCGTGGTGGGGAAAGATCAGGTCGGCCCCGCCCCCGTGGATGTCCAGCGTTTCCCCGAGGTACTTCATGGCCATGGCCGAGCACTCGATGTGCCAGCCGGGCCGCCCCATACCCCAGGGGCTTGGCCACGCCGGCTCACCGGGCTTGGCGGCCTTCCACAGGGCGAAGTCCAGCGGGTCGCGCTTGCGCGGGTCGACCTCGACCCTGGCCCCGGAGAGCATGTCCTCGACGTCGCGCCCGGAGAGTTTTCCGTAGTCCGGAAAGTTGCGGACGGCGTAGTAGACGTCGCCGTCGACCTGGTAAGCAAGGCCGTTGTCGATGAGTTTCCGGACAAGGGCGATAATGTCGTCCAGGTGTTCGGACACCTTCGGGTGAACGTCGGCCCGCCGGACGTTCAGCGCGTCGGCGTCGGTAAAGTACTCGTCGACGTATCGTGCAGCCATCGCGATGGGGTCCGCACCTTCTTCGTTGGCCCGCTTGATGATCTTGTCGTCAATATCGGTGAAGTTCTGGACGTAGGTCACGTCGAAGCCTTTGTAAATCAGGTAGCGCCGGATGGTATCGAAGACGACCAGGGGTCGGGCGTTGCCCAGGTGGATGAAGTTGTAGGTCGTCGGCCCGCAGACGTACATCCTTACCCGGCCCGGCTCCATCGGCACGAATGTTTCTTGTCTCTTCGTAAGCGTGTTATAGAATTGCACAACATTTACCTCCACTTAGGAAAGCTGGAAGGTGTGCCTGCATTGATGCCTATATCTACTTATTAACAGCCTCAAGACGCTGAAGCCGTTCCTCAAGAACTTTAATCCGTTCCTGCAACAGGTTCATGGCGTCCGCGACCGGGTCGGGGATCTGGTCGTGGCGGAGGTCGACGGACCGGTCACTGTCGACCCGCTGGCCGTCGCGTTTGACGATCCGCCCGGGAACGCCGACCACCGTGCAGTTGGGGGGCACGGGCTTCAGGACGACCGAACCGGCCCCGATCTTGGAGTTCTCCCCCACCTCAAAGGAGCCCAGGATCTTGGCGCCGGCGCTGATCACCACGTTGTCCCCGATGGTCGGGTGGCGCTTGCCTTTCTCTTTGCCCGTCCCGCCCAGGGTCACGCCCTGGTAAATGGTCACGTTATTGCCGATCTCGGCGGTCTCGCCGATGACCACCCCCAGGCCGTGGTCGATGAAGAAACCCTCGCCGATCTTCGCCCCCGGGTGGATTTCGATCCCGGTGACGAAGCGCGAAAAATGGGAAATCAGCCGGGCCAGGGTGTAAAGCCTCATCCGGTAAAAGAAATGGGCGAAGCGGTGCAGGATGACGGCATGGAGGCCGGGATAACAGAGCAGGACCTCCAGCAGGTTCTTGGCCGCGGGGTCGCGCTCGAAAACCGCCTGGATATCGCGGCGGATACGCCTGAACATCCTATCACCCCCTGAATGGCACTGAGCTTCGGGCATTAGGACTGCCAACCTTTGACCGAAGCTAATTATATCATATTTTAAGAAGTCCCAGTGCTCAGCGCTCAGCACTCAACGCCAATGCTGCTGCATCTGGCGGCTTATGCCGGCTACAGCATAAGCCGCCATGCCCTCCCCGCCGCCCGTGAAACCGAGCCCTTCGGTGGTCGTGGCCTTGACGCTGACAACGGCGACGTCGACCCCCAGGACGCGGGCCATATTTTCACGCATCAGGGGGATGAAGGGGGCCAACCGCGGGGCCTGGGCCACCACCGTGGCGTCGACGTTGACGACGGCAAAGCCCGCTCTTTCCAGTAGGCCGACGACCCGCTTCAGGAGTTCCAGGCTGGAAATCCCCTGGTAAGCAGGATCGCTGTCGGGGAAGTGCCGGCCGATGTCCCCCAGGGCGGCCGCGCCGAGCAGGGCGTCCATCACGGCGTGGGCCAGCACGTCGGCGTCCGAGTGCCCCAGGAGGCCCTTCTCGTACGGGACTTCGACGCCCCCGAGGACCAGCTTCCTGCCCTCGGCCAGCCGGTGAACGTCGTAACCGAAACCGCTGCGCATCCCCGTCATCCTCCCCATCATCGCCTCCGCAAAGACGAAATCCTCGGGCGTCGTGAGCTTGATGTTGGTATAGTCGCCGGGGACCAGGGCCACCTCTCCGCCGCTCATCTCCACCAGCGCAGTGTCGTCGGTGCCCACGAAGCCCTTTTGCGCCGCCTCCTTGTGGGCGTTAATAATCACCTCCAGGCGAAAGGCCTGGGGGGTCTGCACCAGCCAGAGCCTGTCCCGGGGGAGGGTGGTCCGGCTCAGGCCCGGCATCCGGGCCATCTTGACGGTGTCCTTGGGGGGAACGGCCAGCGTGGCCGCCCCGGCGGCCAGCGCAGCCTCGATCAGGCCGGCCAGCCGCTCCCCGGGGACAAACGGCCGCACCCCGTCGTGGATCAGCACCACGTCGCACGGGGGAAGGGCGCTCAGTCCCGCCCGGACCGACTCCTGGCGTTCGGCCCCGCCGGGGACGACCGAGAGGCATTTCCGGAAGCCGTAACCTTCCACGATCATCCGCCGGACCCGCGCCTCGTCGCCGGGCGGGACCACCAGCACCACGAAGGATATTTCCGGCGCGTCCTCAAAGACGCGCAAAGTGTGCGCTAAAACCGGGCGGCCGGCCAGGAGCCGGTACTGCTTGGGGGTCGGACCCCCCATCCGACTGCTCCGGCCGGCCGCAACAATCACGGCGCCGACTTCAGCCAACGACGTTCACCTCGTTGAACTTGCCGTTTACGTATTCTTCCCGCCGAAAGGTTTTGGGCTTGGCGAAGATCATCCTGCCCGCCGTCGTTTGTAGAACGCTGGTGACGATCACGGTGATCGTCTGGCCGATGAAGCGCTTGCCCGAATCGACGACGATCATCGTCCCGTCGTCGAGGTAACCCACACCCTGGCCCGGTTCCTTTCCGTCCTTGATGATCTGCACGGTCATCTCCTCGCCGGGCAGGACCACGGGCTTCAAGGCGTTGGCCAGTTCATTGATGTTCAGGACCTTAACGCCATGCAGCTCGGCCACCTTGTTCAGGTTGAAGTCGTTGGTGATGATCTTGGCGCCCAGGCGCTTGGCCAGCTTGACCAGCTTGGCGTCCACCTCCGGGGTGTCCTCCAGGCCCTTGACGTTTTCGTAGATCTGCACGCGGATGTCGGATTTGCGCCGCACCATGTTCAGGATGTCCAGCCCCCGGCGCCCGCGGTTGCGCTTCAGGAGGTCGTTGGAATCGGCAATGTGCTGCAGTTCCTCCAAAACGAAAGACGGGATCACCAGGGTCCCCTCCAGAAAACCGCTCGTGCAGAGGTCGGCGATGCGGCCGTCGATAATCGCCGAGGTGTCCAGGAGCTTGGCCTCGCCCTTGCTCGGTTTCTCCTTGCCGAACCACGGCAGGCTGGTGAAGACGCCGGTCAGTTCCTCCCGCTTCCTGATGGCCACGATCAAACCGACGTAGCCGAGGAAAACGGTAAGCAGTACCCCGGCGGCCTTCCCGACGACACCCAGGAAATTAAGAATGGAACCCAGCAGGTTGGCGATTAAAAGACCGAGTATAAGTCCGAGAGCACCGATGAGGAGGTCCTGGACGGGCATTTTTTGCAGGTATTCCACCACGCGCGTCGTCAGGAAGACAGTCCAGTTGATGAGGCGGGGGGTAAGCAGGATGCCCAGGACCAGCCCGAACAGCGCCGTTAAAGCGGCCAACCCGTAGCCGGTGTTCGTTTCAAGGTTCAGGTTCAAAAGATTGTTCACGAATAAGTAGTGACCGAGATAAAAACCGGACGCCGTGAAAACGGCCGTTAAAAAAAGAAAAGCCACCTTGCGCATTTTTGGTCACCTCCTTTCATTCCTCATTTTTATCATTTTGTTAAATATTATAACGGGACAGGCATACGTGCTCAATAAAAAAAATGGCGATTCTTCTCGCCATTTCTTACTCAAACGCTTCGTCCAACATTGACCTGGCTTTTTCTTCCTCTACCTCGGCCGCCAGCACCAGTTCGCTGATCAGGATCTGCCGCGCGCTTTCGAGCATCCGTTTTTCGCCCGAGGACAGACCCTTTTCGCGTTCGCGGCGTGCCAGGTTTCTCACAACCTCGGCCACTTCGTAGACGTCCCCGCTCTTGATCTTCTCGAGGTTGGCTCGGTAACGCCGGTTCCAGTTGCCCGGCATCTGGCTTGAGTCCTCTTTGAGCAGGCAGAAGACTTTGCGCACTTCCTCTCTGCCGATGACCTGGCGAAGGCCCACTCCCTTGCCCTCGCCCCCCGAAGTGGGGACCATGACCTTCATGTTACCTATGGGCAGCCTCAGTACGTAGTACTGATGCCTTTCTCCCAGGATTTCCTTTTCTTCGATGGCTTCGATGATACCAGCGCCGTGCATCGGGTACACAACTTTGTCACCAATCTTAAACAATACGCCACCTCCCGAAACCCCTCTCGCACTAAGTATAACACATCCTAGCTATTCCTGTCAAAAAACGGCCTTGTACGTACAATTAGCGGCCGCTATCTATATCTTTCTTGTAATAGTTGGTTCCAGTAACGGCTTAAACCTTCCTTTATCGAGCGGGCGCGGGTCTCCCCGATCCCCTCGACCTCGTCGAGCTCTTCCAGAGAGGCGTTCAGGATGCGGTTGAGGTTGCCGAAAGTAGCCACCAGGTTCTCGATGACGGGCGCCGGCAGGCGCGGGACCTTGGAGAGGATGCGGTAGCCGCGGGGGGAAACGTTCTGTTCCAAGATGGCGCTCCCCCCGGGATATCCCAGGGCCCGCGAGATCAGCGGCAGGTCGAGGAGGTCCTCGTTGGGCCAAGTCTCGATCATGTTCAGGACCTGCCGCGGCGTCCTGTCGGGCGCGACGGCGTAGTCCTGAATGACGCTTAAGCCCTCAATGTCCACGTTGGCGATCAGTTCCTCGAGCTGCATGGTGATCAGGCGCCCTTCCACGCCCAGCTCGACGATGTACTTGTTGATCTCGCTGACGACCTTGAGGGTCATCTCGACGCGCTGGATGACCTTGCAGACCTCGTAGAGGGTCACGGTGCCCTCGAACTCCATGATGCTTAAGTTGACCAGGATACGGTCCAGGACGCTCTTGTACTTTTCCAGGGTCTGCAGGGCCTGGTTGGCCTTGGTGAAGATGACCTCCAGGTCGCGCAGGACGTATTTCAGCGCGCCCTTGTAGACGGTGATCACGCCCCGGCGCTGGGAGATCGAGATCACGACGGCGTCGGTCTGCCGCGCGACGCGCTCGGCCGTCCGGTGGCGGATGCCCGTCTCGCTCGAAGGGATACCCAGGTCCGGCACCAGCTGGGTGTTCGCGGCGATAATCCTTTTCGCCTCGCTGTCCAGGATGATGGCCCCATCCATCTTCGCCAGCTCGTAGAGCTTGGCCGGCGAAAAGTCGGCGTTGACCCGGAAACCCCCTTCGGCGATCTCCAGGACCTCGGGGCGGTCGCCGATGACGATCAGCGCCCCGCTCTCCGAGCGCAGGATGTGTTCCAGGCCCTCGCGCAGGGGCATGCCCGGCGCGACGACGCGCAGGACTTTCAACAGCTGTTCCTCTCTCTCGTCCCTTACCAACAGTCTCCCTCCAACTCTAACCCCTAAAGCCCTTGATCAAGCGCTTCGCTTACCGTCCGGACCTTGCAAAGCTCCAGCCGGGAATTATCCGACGCCAGGCCGCCGTCCGGGACGATGGCCCGGTTGAAGCCCAGTTTGCGCGCCTCGTTCAGCCTCTTTTCCAGCGCGCCTACCGGGCGGACCTCCCCGGTCAGTCCGACCTCCCCGACGACCACGGTGCGGGGGGCCACCGGGCGCTCGCGGAAACTGGAGGCCAGGGCCAGGGCGATGCCCAGGTCCACGGCCGGCTCCGACAGTTTCACCCCGCCCACGGCGTTTACGTAGATGTCCTGGTTCGACAGAGACAGCCCCACCCGCTTCTCCAGGACGGCGGCCATCAGCACGACGCGGTTGTAGTCCACGCCGACGGTCATCCGGCGCGGCGTCCCGTAGCCGCTGGGGCTGACCAGCGCCTGGATCTCCACCAGCAGGGAACGGGTGCCCTCGATGCAGGACACCACCGCCGAACCGGGCACCCCGTCGTCCTGGGGCCGCAGGAACAGACGCGAGGGGTTTTTGACCTCCGCCAGCCCCTCCGCCCTCATTTCGAATACACCGATCTCGTTGGTCGACCCGAAGCGGTTCTTGACACTGCGCAGCACGCGCAGGGACTGGTGCCGCTCCCCCTCCAGGTAGATCACGGTGTCGACGATGTGTTCGAGCACGCGGGGCCCGGCCAGGAGCCCCTCCTTGGTCACGTGACCGACCAGGAACACCGGGACGCCGGTTTCCTTGGCCGCTTTGGCCAGCCGCAAGGTACACTCCCGGACCTGCCCCAGGCTCCCGGGGACGGCCGCCAGGTCGGGGAGAAAAGTGGTCTGGATGGAGTCGACGATGACCGCCCGGGCCCCGCTCTCCCTGATGTGGGAGACGATCCGCTCGACGTCGGTCTCGCAGGCCAAGAGCACGTTCTCGTGCACCGTTTGCAGCCGCTCGGCCCGCAGGCGGACCTGCAGGGCGGACTCTTCACCCGCGACGTAGAGCGCCTTGCCTCCCTGCTCCGCAACGCGGAAGGCGCACTGCAAAAGAAGGGTGGACTTGCCGATGCCGGGGTCGCCGCCGATCAGGACGACCGACCCCGGGACGATGCCGCCCCCCAGGACCCGGTCCATCTCGGCGATCCCGGTCGACAGGCGGGTCTGTTCGTCCACAGAAACAGCAGAAAGGGGGCGAGGCGGCTCGCCGGCGCGAACCGCCTTTTTCCTGCCCCCCTCTTCCTCGCAAAACGACTGCCACGCCCCGCAGCCCGGACACCTGCCAAGCCAGCGTGGCGAATAATATCCGCACTCCCGGCAGCGCATCGGCAACTCTGGTACTACCTTTCCATAGTATACCATAATATTATATCACTGCCAGTGAAGTCGAACAAGACTGGACGTAGGACATAAGACTATTTCCTACGTCTTACGTCCTAAGTCCTACACCCGTTTTCTGAACCTGTACCTCGCCGTCTTCCGCGTCGAGTTGCACCTTATCGCCGCGGGCGAAGGTGTGCTTCAGCAGTTCCTCCGACAGCCGGTCCTCGACCAGGCGCTGGATCGCCCGGCGCAGGGGACGGGCCCCGAATTTCTCGTCAAAGCCTTCCTTGGCCAGAAGGTCCTTGAGGCTGTCGCTGAACGCGACCTCGACCTCGTTTTCCTTCATCCGTTGAGCGACGTCCTTCAGCATCAGGTCCACGATGGCCCTGATGTGCTCGGTGGTCAGGGCGTGGAAGACGATAATCTCGTCGATCCGGTTCAGGAACTCCGGTCGGAACGTGCGGTGTAGCTCGCTGATGACGCGCTCCTTCATCTTCTCGTAGTCGTTTGCCTCGTCCTCGGGCCTGGCGAAGCCGAGCGTGCGTTCATTCCGGATCAGCTGGGCGCCCACGTTCGAGGTCATAATGATGACGGTGTTGCGGAAGTCCACCGTACGCCCCTTGGCGTCGGTAAGACGGCCGTCCTCCAGCACCTGCAGCAGGATGTTGAAGACCTCGGGGTGGGCCTTCTCGATCTCGTCCAGGAGCACCACGGTGTAGGGGCGCCTGCGGACGGCCTCGGTCAACTGGCCGCCCTCGTCGTAGCCGACGTAACCCGGAGGCGCGCCGACCAGGCGGGAAACGGCGTGCCGCTCCATATACTCCGACATGTCGATGCGTACCAGGGCCTCCTCGTCGTTGAACAGGGCCTCGGCCAGCGCCCGGGCCAGCTCGGTCTTGCCCACGCCCGTGGGGCCGAGGAAGATGAACGATCCGACGGGCCGCTTCGGGTCCTTGAGCCCCGCCCGCGCCCTGCGGATCGCCCGGGAGACCGCCGCCACGGCCTCGTCCTGGCCGACCACGCGCTGGTGCAGGATTTCCTCCATCTTCAAAAGGCGCTCGGATTCCTCCTCGGCCAGCTTCGACACCGGGATCCCGGTCCAGGTGGAGACGATGTGGGCGATGTCCTGCTCGCCGACGACGAGTTCGTCCCCGCCCTTCCGCTGGCGCCAGGCTTCCCTCGATTCCTCCAGCCGGTTCTTCAACTGCTGCTCCTGGTCGCGCAGCATGGCCGCCTTCTCGAACTCCTGCCCGGCGATGGCCGCTTCCTTCTCCTTGCGGATGTCTTCGAGCCTGGCTTCCAGCTCCTTGAGGTCGGGCGGGGCGGTGAAGGCCTGCAGGCGCACGCGCGAGCCGGCCTCGTCGACGAGGTCGATGGCCTTGTCCGGGAGGAAGCGGTCGGTGATGTAACGGTCCGACAGCCTCGCCGCGGCTTCGATGGCCTCGTCGGTGATGTGCACGCGGTGGTGGGCCTCGTACTTGTCACGCAGCCCCTTCAGGATCGCGATTGTCTCCTCCACCGTCGGCTCGTCGACCATGATCGGCTGGAAGCGGCGCTCCAGCGCCGGGTCGCGCTCAACGTGCTTGCGGTACTCGTCCAGGGTCGTTGCCCCAATGGTCTGCAGCTCGCCCCTGGCCAAGGCGGGCTTGAGGATGTTGGCCGCGTCGATGGCCCCCTCGGCCGCGCCCGCGCCGATCAGGGTGTGCAGCTCGTCGATAAACAGGATGACGTTCCCCGCCGCCTTAATCTCGTCGATAACCTTCTTGATCCGTTCCTCGAACTCGCCCCGGTACTTGGTGCCGGCCACCATCGACGCGAGGTCGAGGGCGACGACGCGTTTGTTCAAGAGCACTTCGGGTACCATGCCCTTACTGATGCGCTGCGCCAGCCCTTCGGCGATGGCCGTCTTGCCCACGCCGGGGTCGCCGATGAGCACCGGGTTGTTCTTGGTGCGCCGGCTCAAGATCTGGATCACGCGCTCGATTTCTTTCTCCCGCCCGATGACCGGGTCCAGTTTTTCTTCCCTAGCCATGGCCGTCAGGTCGCGGGCATACTGGTCCAGGTTCGGGGTCTTGGTATCCTTCTTGGCCGGCTCGCCGCTAACCCCGCAGGCGGCGCAACCGGTAGGGGCGGCGCCGCCCCCCATGATCTGGACGATCCTCTGCCGCACCCTGTCCAAGTCGGCTCCCATGCCGGTCAGGATCTGGGCCGCGACGCCCTCCCCTTCGCGGATCAGGCCCAGGAGCAAGTGCTCGGTGCCGACGTAGTTGTGGCCGAGCTGCCTGGCCTCGTCGACCGACAGCTCCAGCACCCGCTTCGCCCGCGGCGTCAAGGCGACCTCGCGCAGAGGCGCCGGCGGCTGCCCGGTCTCCACGGTCTGCTCGATGGCGGCCCTGACCTTGTCGGCGTCCAGTCCGAGTTCGAGCAGAATCCTCGCTCCGACGCCCTCACCCTCGCGGATCAGGCCCAGCAGCAAGTGCTCGGTGCCCACGTAAGGGTAATTGAACCTCCGCGCCTCTTCCTGGGCCAGCAGGATCACTTTCTGGGCCCGTTTAGTAAACCTTCCGAACATTTTTTTGCGTACCTCCCCGCATCATAACAATGCATTTCCTTTATTTTTTCTTCTTCTTGGCCAGCGTTTCGCGCACGAGTCCGGCCCTCAGAACATCCCGCTGGTGGGGGGAAAGCTCCCCCCCGTACTTCAGGATGAAAGCGGGCCTCGTCAGCACCATCAGCGTCCAGGCCATGCTCGGCGATACATCCTTGATGATCCCGAGGTCGATGCCCAGGCGGACGTCCGAAAGGTACTGGATCGCCTCCCGGGAGTTGAGCAGGCGGGCGTAGCGCAGGATGCCGTAAGCGCGCCACACCCTGTCCTCGACGATCTCCGGCCGTTCTTGGTGCAGGAGCCTGCGGGCCGCCCGCTCCTGGTCGATGATCTGCCGGCACACCGCAACCAGGTTCTGGACGATCTCCTCCTCGGCCCGCCCCAGGGTGATCTGGTTCGAAATTTGGAAAAGGTTCCCGGCGGCCTCGGTGCCTTCGCCGTAGAGCCCACGTACGGTGAGCCCCAGCTTGCCGATGGTCGCCAGTACCTGCCTGACCTGCCCCGTGATGGCCAGCCCCGGAAGATGGAGCATCAGCGAGGCCCGCAGCCCGGTGCCGACGTTGGTCGGGCAGGCCGTCAGGTAGCCGATCGACTCCGAGTAGGCATAGTCCAAAGTCCGCTCCAGGGCGTCGTCGACGACGTTCGCCTTCTCCAGGGCCTGTTCCAGTTGCAGGCCCGGCGCCAGCACCTGGATGCGCAGGTGGTCTTCTTCATTGACCATGATGCTCACGGACTCGTCGTCCGAAAGCCCTATCGCCCGGCCTTCCGCCGGGCCCTGGAAAAAAGCCGGGCTGGCCAGGTGTTTCTCGACTAGTATCTGCCTTTCCAGAGACGACAATTCCGCCGCCCTGGACAGCTCCAATCCTCCGACGGCTTCCGCCAACCGCCTGTCCTTGACCGCCAGTTCGACGGCGTGGACGATCTCCTCGGCCGCTTCCGGCGTCAAGCGGTGGGGGAAGGGGTAATCGGCCAGCGCCCGCGCCAGGCGGATGCGGCTGGAGACGACCACGTCCCCGTCCGAGGCCCCGTCCCGCATCCACGCGCTGTAGGGATTGCTGACGGTTTCCTTAAGCCCCACCGTCTCCACCTCCCCGGTCCAGGCCGGCCTCGAGTTCCCTGATCCGGTCCCTGAACACCGCCGCTTTTTCGTACTCCTCCCTGGCGATGGCGTCCTGCAGCTCGGCCTTGAGCTGCTCGATATCACGCAGCACCCTCGACTTCTTCTGTCCCCGCCCGGGGACCTTGCCGGTATGGCGCAGCGCTCCGTGGACTCTCCGCAACAGGGTGCCGAGCTGGGGCTCAAACTCGCGGTAGCACCCGCTGCAGCCGAACAGCCCTGTCTGGCCGAGTTCCCCGGCCGTCAGGCCGCACCTGGGACACCTTGCCTCGTGCGGCATGACCTTATTCCCGGACTGCGGCCCCGGCCCGATCATCCCGGCCAGGAAGCTGCTCAGGTTCAGCGAGGGATTAAAATGAAAATGGATATGGCCGACCTGCTCCTCCTGGGCGCAAACCTCGCAGAGATGCATTTCCTTCTTGTTGTTGTTGACGATCTCGGTATAGTGGAAGGTGGCCGGCCGCTGTTTGCACTTCTCGCAAAGCATAATTCTACATCCTCTCGATAGCATCTAGCGTTAGGCTTTAAGTGACAAGATCAGGTAGCAATATTCGATACAGAGACCGAATGGCATTCAGCGTTCAGCATTCGGCATTCGTATAAGGACTATCCCGGAATCTAAGTGCCGATAGCTGAGCGCCGAACACCGAGTGCTATTCCATTCCCCGGAGCAAAGCCGCCAGCATGGCGCGCATCAACTGCGCCCGCAGGGTGTTCCTGCCCGGAAGTTCGACCTTGGACAGGCCGTCCCCCACAATCGCCGCCATCATCCCAGCCTCTCGCCCGGTGATAAGCGATTCCTCGCTAAGCCGCCCGATGATTTGCAGGGCCTCGCGGTGTCCGATGGCGTCGCCGACAACATGGTAAAGCCGCCGGACAAACTCGTCCTCTACGGGCAGCTTGATGATCCGCACGTATCCACCGCCGCCCCGCCGGCTTTCGACAACAAAGCCCGAATGCGGTCCGAATCTGGTCGACAGCACGTAGGTCACCTGGGACGGAGCGCAGTTGAACTTCAAGGCAAGGTCGCTGCGCCGGACATCGACGTAGTCGCGTTCGCTCTGCTCTAACAGCCGGTAGATATACTGGGCGATGTATTCAGCCAGCGTCGGCATGGCGGTACCCCCCCCTCGATCCTGACTTTGACTTTTGTTGACTATCTGGTTAATACCATACCGAATCCGGTCGCAAAAAGCAATTCCCTTTTGCCCTTATTTTAGCCGCTGTCACCCACTTTTTAGTCAAAAATAGTCAAAGCAGGGCGCCTCAGTCATCCCTTGTACGTTTTGGCGCGGCTCCCGCTTCCAGTGTTATAATATTGCTCATAATAATGGTCGCGAGTCGTAGGAGTCGCCGGCCGGAGGAGGAACGCTGATGAGAACCCTGGCATATTTCCTGATCGCTGTCGGCACCCTGATCTTTGCGGGTTATGCCCTCTACGGTTTATGCATATTCATCGGCGGCGGGGCCGGCGTGCCCCTGGCTGTGAGGGTGGGAGTCGCCGCCCTGCTTCTAGGCCTGGCGGCGCTGCTCCTCGCTCTATGGATAGAACGCGCGAAGGAAGGTGACAAAGGATGATCGTGGCCACCTCAAGCACCATTGCGGGTAAGAAAGTAGTCAAAACACTTGGTGTAGTTACCGGCAGCATCATCAGGAGCAGGCACATCGGCAAGGACATTGTCGCCGGGCTGCGCAATGTCGTCGGCGGGGAAATCAAGGAATACACCGAACTCATGGCCGACGCCCGCCAGGAGGCAGTCAAGAGAATGATCAGCCAAGCCGAGAAACTCGGAGCCAACGCCGTCGTCGACGTCCGCTTCGCCACCGCCCAGGTGATGTCGATGGCGGCCGAGATCCTGGCCTACGGCACGGCCGTGGTCGTGGAGCAGCCGTAGGCTGCTCGATGTTAGACACCCAATACCACCAAGGGGCAGTATTACTGCCCCTTCGCGTTCTCGACAGGATATGACTGTATGTTACAAAAAAGCCCGCTTGCCGAGATTTCCGTTCAGCAGTCCCGCTACGGTTGGTGAGCTGCGACAGCCTACGGTTATTCCAGCTTCACGGCCGTCCCTGAGGCCGTAACCATCAGCATCCCCTCACGGAGTACCTCGTAGTCCACGTCGATACCCACAACGGCGTCACCGCCCAGGCGTTGCGCATCCTCGCGCATTTCGGCCAGAGCCAGTTCACGAGCCTGCTTAAGTTTCTGCTCATATGCTCCGGATCGCCCGCCGATGACGTCCGTGATTGAGGCCATCAAGTCACGGATGATATTCGCTCCCATAATGGCCTCTCCACTGACGATCCCAAGGTATTCACGAATCGTTCTTCCCTGGATCTCATGCGTCGTGGTTAGAATCATTGCTTACACCCTTTCCGTCAACAACCTAATCAATTCTTCTTACATCGGTCACCCGGCCGCGGCATTCCCCTCCCTAGTCTAGAGAATATCGATCCGGCTGACCTGCTCGTCGGTATTAAGGGTCAGCTTTACTGTCATGCCAACTTCGATGTGGCCCAGGCTCCGAGTAGCACTTCCTTCTTTTACTGTTACTGTCTCTGCCAGGTAGTAAGTCTCTTCATCACCGTTGCTTTTCTCGATCATGATCCGCTTCGTTCCCGAGGTCCGGATGTAGGTGACATCACCGGAAACGTACGCCCTACCCGAGATTTCAATCCGGGTAACCTTATCGTCGCTGTTCAAGGTCAGCTCTACCAGCATGCCTTCTTCGATGTAGCCCAGGCTCCGAGTAGCACTTCCTTCCTTTACTGTTACTGTCTCTGCGAGGTAGTAAGTCTCTTCATCCCCGTTGCTTTTCTCGATCATGATCCGCTTCGTTCCCGAGGTCCGGATGTAGGTCACTGTCCCCTGAATGCCCGCGGGAGCCGTGATTTCAATCCGGGTAACCTTGTCGTCGCTGTTCAGGGTCAGCTTTACCTGCATGCCTTCTTCGATGTAGCCCAGGCTCCGAGTAGCACTTCCTTCCTTGACGGTCACGCTATCCGCCAGGTAATAGGTTTCTTCCTGCCCGTTGCTTTTCTCGATCATAATCCGTTTCGTTCCCGATGTCCGGATGTAGATCACTGCCCCCTCAAGGGCTTCTGCTTTTAGCTCCACAGCCTGGACCTGGTTACCCGTCACCCGAATCCGTGCTTCCGCACCCACGGTTACATCACTGAGCCGCAGGGATACCCCGTTTCTGGTAACGCTCACAGATGGGCTAATGTTCAGCGTCAGCATGCCGCCGGTGCTGGTCTGGAAAAACAACTGGTTGGAAGCGGAGACAACGGCCAGTATCTTGCCGTCATATTCCGAAGTTTGAGCGGCCGGGGTCTGGCCAGTAGACTTCCCGACAAAGATTACCTGCCCGCTGCCATTAAGGATGAGCTTTACGTTCTGCTCCAGGCTCATTGACGACAGTGTTACCTTCTGCCCGCCTCTGTAAACAATGTGGTCCTGCTTCAGGGGGTAGGTGAAAGCGCCCGAAGAAGTGCGAAGCGTGATCTTCCCGCCCTGCCAGTCCACCGCAACCAGCTGGCCGGTAATGAACCTGCCGGGATAAGGGTTGATATGCGCCGTGCCCAGCATCTTCCCCAGGAGGGAAGCGACCTCGGCCCGCGTAACCGGCCTCTGGGGTTCGAAAAGGGTGGCCGAAGTCCCAGACATGATGCCCTCCCTGTAAACCGCCGCCAGCATCCGCTGGTAGGCCGCCGGGATGTTGGCGGTATCGGTGAAGACCAGGGGGGTATCGTCAGTCTGCAGGTTCAAAGCCTTCGCCAGCCACAGGGCGATCTCCAGCCGGGTGGCGGGCTCGTTGAACTTGATCTGGGAAATCTGGCCGGAAAAGAGCTGCTTTTGCGCGGCCAGGGCGATGTACCCCTGACCCCACTTGATATCCGGAGGAAAAACAATCTTGCTGGTATCGATTCGGGATGCTTCATTTTCCAGGCCCAGGGCCCGGATGATGACGACCAGGGCCTCGCGGCGCGTGACGTTGTCTTTGGGCTTGAATACGTTGCCGGGGTAACCGTTCATCAAATCCAGCGCGCGCACCTGCATAATGGTCTCTTCAGCCCAATGGCCCCGGACGTCCTGGAAAGTGGCGAGTTCTTCCGCCCGGGCCTGTCCCGCCGCCAGGCAAGACAGGGCAAGGACCATTACAGTTAAAGCCATCCAGATTCTTTTGCGACCTGCCATCTCGTCTCCTCCCCTGTGATGTCTGTCGGGCTTTATTCGCAATACAATCTTCTCCCTCATGCTACCAAACCCGGTACAAAACCGCTAGCAACATTTTCTTTGTTTTCCATAATATTAAGCCTGCCGGAGCCCGCAATGTGACACTCAAACCCTTATCCGCTATGGGCCTCTTGAAAAACCGAGGGCTGTTCAAAAACAAGCATGGCGCGGAAGGCGAAGGCGGCCAGCGCGGAGCGTACTGAAAAAGAGGTCTGAAACCAGAGGTCAGAAGTCTGACCGGGAAGCGATCACTCGTAATCGCATCGAGTCCGACCTCGGACTTCCGGCATCTGACATCCTTGTTGGTACGTGAACACTGCCGCGAGCCTGACAAAGCCAGGCGAAGTTTTTCAACAGCCCCCTATCGGATAGGCCCGAAAGACGACAAAGACCGCTGCGCGAGGCAGCGGCCGCAAAAAGAATTGGCTCCGCGAGCAGGATTCGAACCTGCAACCCTCCGGTTAACAGCCGGATGCTCTACCGTTGAGCTATCGCGGAACGAAAATTTTAGGCGTGTTCTGTTTTTGCTTTAAAAGCTATTATAGCAAAGGCCCGTGACCCCCGCAAGACTTCCGGCCGTATAACCATGTTCCCCGAACATCCTCTAGCGTAACCAAAAACGCGGCAAACTTTTTTCTTCGGAGCATCCTAAACACCGAGGTGAGAACAATGGCCTCTATCGTTCGACTTTTTTAAGCGTAACCCGCGGTTTATCGTCTTGCCGGAAAGCCGCCTCTGGCTGGCAGGCAAGTGGATGCTTGAAAAGGCGTGGCTGGCCGAACACAGTTAGGCTGCCAAAAGCGTGGCATTGAGCGCTGGGCACTGAGCGCCGAGACCTGGAATAGAGCCCAGCGCCAATGCATAAACAAAGACCGCCATCTGAGGCGGTCTTTGTTTATACTTTGGCTCCGCGAGTAGGATTCGAACCTACAACCCTCCGGTTAACAGCCGGATGCTCTACCGTTGAGCTATCGCGGAACGGATTAGCGCAACGACAAGAGTTATTATACAGGGGCGGCGCCGGCCCGTCAAGTTTTACAGCGTTGTATAACATCACAGGCCAAACACGATTGTTATTAGTAGAAAGACTTTTCTTTTTACACCCGCCGGATCACCCGAACCGCCACCGTAAAAAAGAGGATAAGATACCCACAAAGCACGAGGAAGGAAATAAGTGGCAAACCTTCACCGGTAGCTAGAGAGCGCAGGGAATAGCTCGCGTGGGTCAAAGGAAGGATGTAGATAACGTCGGCAATCACCCCGGGAAGTTTTTCGGTCCGGAAGAAGGTCCCGCACAGAAAAGCCATCGGCAAAATAACGAAAGTGCTGAAGTTGGACATGTCCTCGTGGGAAGAAACGGTCATCGCAGCAACAACTCCCAAAGCAGCAAAGAGGGCGCAGGTGAGAAAAATGACTGCGAAAACCCAGAAGCCCAGTTCAAAGTACGCCCCAAAAAGATAGGCCAGAACCAGAATGATAAGCGAACCCACAATTCCTCGGACCATCCCGGCCAGCACCTTGCCGAGGGTGAAAGAAAAGGGGCTGATGGGGGCAAGGAGGTATTCTTCGAGCGTCTTATGGTAAAGCCGGCTCATGTTTAGGGAAACCCCGACGGCGTTGAAGCTGACCGTCATCGCGCTCAGCGCGATAATGCCGGGAACCGCGAAGTCGAGGTAAGACCCGCCGCTGGTTACAATACTGCGGCCCAGGCCCCAGCCAAAGGCCACCAGGTACAGGATGGGGCTGACCAACCTCGAGGCGAGGAACTTCCAAAAAGTACGCTTAAAAACCAGCATCTCGCGCCAAAACACCGTGTAGCTGTCCATTCAACCACCCACCCTGCGTCCGGTAAGTTGCACAAAAACATCCTCCAGGCTCGTTTCCCGGATAACCACCCCGTCATCCAGCCGACCAGCGAAGGCAAGCGCCTCTTCCCGCGTGCCGAAAAGGGTGTGGGTCGTCTGTCCCCCGTTTAAGGATTCGACCGCAAAACGCCCCACGCGCTCTTTAAGCTCCACCGGCGAGCCCAGGGCGATCAGCCTCCCGCGGTCCATTATCCCTACGCGGTGACAGAGTGCCTCGGCTTCCTCAATGTAATGCGTGGTAAGGAGGACGGTAACGCCGTCCCGGTTCATCTGGCGGACCAGGTCCCACATCCGCCGCCTGGTCTGCGGGTCGAGACCCACGGTCGGTTCGTCCAGGAAAAGGACGCGCGGCCGGTGCATCAGCGCCCGTGCGATCATCAAGCGGCGTTTCATCCCGCCCGAAAACCTGCTCACCAGCTCACCCTCCCGCTCTTGCAGGTCCACGAAACAGAGAAGCTCATCAATGCGCTTGCGCCGTTCGGCGGCCGGCATCTTGTACAGGCGTCCGTGCAGTTCCAGGTTCTCGCGCGCGGTAAGCTCCTGGTCGAGGTTCATGTGCTGCGGCACCACCCCGATCTCCTGCCGCACCCTGGCCAGGTCGCGCTGGACCTCGCAGCCGGCGATATAAGCTTCGCCTGCCGTAGGGCGCGCGAGCATGGTCAGCATGCGGACGGTGGTGGTCTTGCCGGCCCCGTTGGGGCCGAGCAGGCCGAAGATCTCGCCCTGCTCGATTCGGAGGTGCAGGTCGTCCACAGCCCTGATACGGCCGTAATCCTTGGTGAGACCCTTGATCTCAATCAAGCGCGTCTGCCTCCTCCTCTAACGCCGCTTCTGTACATGAGACTTGAGCGCGTGACTGTGAGAATGTGTGTGAACGTGTTCGTGAGAGTGGCTGTGGGCGTGCCGGTGGGCGCCCAATACCCCCGCCAGTTTCCCCTCGTCAATGCCTAATTCCTGGAAGGGCTTGCGGCGCATGCGGTGCAAAAGGGCGAGTTCCGCGGTTTCCCGGATGTCGGCCTCCGTCACCTCGGTCCTCCCTTCCAGCGCGGCGTTCGTTTTGGCCGCCTTCATCATCACCAGGTCGGCGCGGTGGCCGTCCACGCCCATTTCAACGGCGGTCCTGGCGACAAGGAGAAGCATTTCGTCGCTGATGCCGACCTGCGGCAGAAGGCGGCGGGCGGCGACGATCCTTTCCCTGAGCTTATGCTGCTCTTCCTCCCAGGACGCGACGAACCCCGCCGGGTCATCCTCAAAGGCCGCCCGCCGCTTGACAATCTCCACCCGCAGCGCCGGATCGGCCACGCCGGTGATGTTGACGCACAGGCCGAAACGGTCCAAGAGCTGCGGCCGCAGTTCCCCCTCCTCAGGGTTCATGGTCCCGATCAGGATAAACTGCGCCGGGTGCGTAAAGGAAACGCCCTCCCTCTCGACGGTGTTGACGCCCATAGCCGCCGCGTCGAGCAGCACGTCCACCACGTGGTCGTCCAGGAGGTTAACCTCGTCCACGTAGAGGATACCGCGGTTGGCCTCGGCCAGGACCCCGGGTTCAAACCGTTTTTCGCCTTTCTTGATGGCATGCTCGATGTCGAGGGTGCCCACCACCCGGTCCTCGGTAGCCGAAACAGGCAGGTCCACAACCCGCATCTGCCGCTGCCGCCGGGGGAGTTCCTCGCCGGCCTCCAGCCGCTCCCGGCACCTCCCGCACATGGCGGTGACGTCGCCGGGATCGCAGCCAAAGGGGCAGTCGGCCACGACCTCGATCTCCGGCAGCAGCGCGGCCAGCGCCCTTACCGCCGTAGACTTGGCCGTGCCCTTCTCGCCGCGGATGAGCACACCGGAAAGTTTCGGGTTGACGGCGTTCAGGAGCAACGCCTGCTTCATCGGCTCCTGTCCAACAATGGCCGTAAAGGGGTAAACATACCGGCCGGATTCCTGCACGTTAGAAGCCTCCTATCGTCTATCCTGTAGTGCGCGGACCGCCTCCACCAGCGCGTCCGCCTTCAGGTCCTCAATCTTGTAGTACTCCGCCTCCAGGACTGCGGCCAGTTCCCGGGCCAGGCCGAAGGAAAGAAAACCGTCCTTCTCCACGTCCACCATCAGGGTTTTGATCCGCGCCTCCTCGTGAACGAGCGCCGTCACCCGGCGCAGGTCCTCGCGCGGGTTTCCTCCGCCCAGGCCCACGTTTCCCCGCCCGTCGGAGATGACGATGAGCAGGGGAGACAGGTTGGGATCCTTGAAAAGGTGGGCCCGGGCCACCTCGTAGGCTTTTAAGAGACCCGCGGCGAGCGGCGTCCTTCCCCCCGTGGGCAGTTCGGCCAAGCGTTTTTCCGCCAGTTCCACGCTGTTGGTGGGCGGCAGCAGCACCTCGGCCCTGTCGCCCTTGAAGGCCACCATCCCCACCCGGTCGCGTTTCTGGTAGGCGTCAAGAAGTAAAGACAGCACCGCGCTTTTGGCCGCCACCATCCGCTGCTGCGCCCCCATGGAGCCGGACGCGTCGACCACAAACAGCAGGAAGTTCCCGATCCGCTTTTCCCGCACCTTCTCGCGGATGTCCTGGGACTCGACGGCCATGGCCACGCCGTCCCTGGCCCGCCGTTTCTGGAACGGAGCGGCCGCCCGCAGGGTAGCGTCAAAAGCCAGGTCGTTCCGCTCCCGGCGCAGCGTGGCCCGCACGTACCGGCCCGCCTTCGTCGGCGTCCTGGTGCGCGAGCGACGGCCGGAACCCTTGCGTAGGACGCGGTCGCGCTCGTACTCGATGCGCTTTACGCGAAAAGGTTCGCCGACGGCGAAAACCGTTTCCGCGACGACCGCCGGCGCCCCACACTCAGGGGACGAATTACTGTTTGGCTGGTCGTAACCGCCTGCCGCAATGTCCCCGCTACTTTCTTCGCCTTGATCGTTCGGCTGGGTGTGGGGCGGCTCGTCCGGTTGCTCCTCTTCCTCCGGTGGCTCCGGCGGTTCCTGCGGTTCTTGTTCCTCGGGTTGCTCCGGCGGGGGCGGCGGGGCCTCGCGCCGCCGGTGGTAAAGCACCAGTTCGGCCACCCTTTCCACGTCCTCGGGCGTCGCCGTTTCCCGCCGCTCCCAGGCCGCCAGCGTCCGCGCCGCCTGCGCGAGCACGATCTCCGCCCGGTGCCCGGCCGCCAGCGCCTCCGCCGCCAGATCCGCGGCGCGCCGGACTGCCGCCGCGGGGACTTCCACGTGGAATAACAGCGCCCGCGCCCGGACGATCTCTTCCCGCAGTCCTGCCTCCCGGGGGGCGAAGGCGGCCAGGAACTCCAGCGGGTCGTTATCGAAGGCCTCCCGCCGCCGCGCGATGGCCACGCGGGCCGCGGGATCGTCCACCCCCTCCACCGGCACGCAGAGCCCGAAGCGGTCGAGGAGCTGCGGCCGGAGTTCCCCCTCCTCGGGGTTCATGGTCCCCACCAGGATGAAAGCCGCCGGGTGAGCAAAGGTTATCCCCTCCCGCTCCACCACGTTCACCCCGGAGGCCGCCGCGTCGAGCAGGGCATCCACCAGGTGGTCGTCCAGGAGGTTCACCTCGTCCACGTAGATGATGCCGCGGTTGGCCCGCGCCAGGATCCCCGGTTCGAACCGCCGCCGCCCGTGCCGGATGGCGTACTCGAAATCCAGGCTCCCCACCACCCGGTCCTCGGTGGCTGAAACGGGGAGGTCCACCACCGGGACCCGCGTCGTGACGGAAACGAGTTCTTCGCCGGCGGCCAGGCGCTCCCGGCAGAAGGGGCAGAGCCGCGCCGCGTCGCGGGGGTCGCAGTTGCAGGGGCAACCGGCGACCACCTCGATCTCCGGCAGAAGCGCCGCCAGCGCGCGCACCGCCGTGGACTTGGCCGTGCCCTTTTCCCCACGTACCAGCACCCCGCCCAGGCGTGGATTGATAGCGTTCAGGATCAGGGCCAGCTTCATCTTCTCCTGGCCGATGATGGCCGTAAATGGGTAGACGTAGCGCATGGGTCCGACCACCTCAAGTCTTTTCTTCAATCCAGGCCTCCAGTTCCAGCACCGCGTTTTGGAACCCGGTCGACTCCTCGTCTCCACAGCTGAGGTAGCCCCGGCGCATGGCTTCACCAATACGTTTGGCTATTTCTAAGGCGGCAAAGCGGTTGTTCTCCGCCAACCGGCGGCGCATGTCCTGGTCCAGCAGGAAGCGGTGGAGCGCTTCCCGGAAAACCCACTCGCTCACCCGGCCGGTGGTGGCCTTAAGGCCGATCAGGTATTCCAAACGCTCCACTATCTTCTGGGCACCGTGGTACTTATGCTCCAGCATTTCGTCAATCCACCTGGGGTTGAAAAGTCGCGTCCTCACCGCCCGGTCAATCGCCAGGCCCACATCGGCCATTTCGGTAATCTCCTCTGTGGTATCCACCACCCATTGTTCGGGAGCTTTTCCTTTCTTTTCCGCCACGCTCCGGGAAAGTCCGCCAAAAAACTCGTAATAATGGTCGAGATCGGTAAATTCGTATTCGGTGCTGTGCCTTACCTGCGAAACCACGTCAACCGTGGAAACGAGCCTGGTAAAAAGCGCACGGTTTTCCTGGACCTTGCCCCGGTGATAGCAGTGACACATAGAGTTGTCATAACTTTCTACAAGCTCCTTTTCCTCCCGCCAGACCCCGCTCTCCACCAGCGCCCGCATTGACGTGGCGTACTCCGTAGCATGGGGCCCGAATACCCGTCCCCGGCTGACACCACCATATTCTGCTTCCGCTTCTAAACTGTGTTTGCGGATAAAATTCATCTTTTCCTGCTCCGCGGCACAGGCCGCCAGTTCTACTGCCCGGTTGATCAGTTCAATCTGGGGGCCGCATATATCGCGGAAGATGCCGCAGATGGTTACCAGAACATCAATGCGCGGCCTGCCGAGCTCATCCAGAGGAATAAGCTCCAGTTCCTTGAACCAGGGGCTTTCCTTCCGGACCAGGCGCACGCCGAGATAAGCCAGGATTTGGGCTACGGTTTCGCCTCCTGTACTCAGGGTCTCAAACCCCCACAGCACCATCCCCACTGTTTCCGGGTAGCGTCCGTGCGTACGGTAAAATCTCTCCAGAATAGCCTCTACTGCTTCTTCCCCGCGTTTTAGCGCCAGGGAGGTGGGTATGAGCCGCGGGTCGAACTCGTACATATTCCGGCCGACAGGGTAAACCTCAGGCGAACGCACCGGATCTCCGGCTAAGTTAGGAAGAAGATAGCGGCCATCCAATACGGAAAGAAGCCCCGCGCTTTCCTGCGAACGGGCGATGTTTTCCCTCACCCCGGCAAGATACCGGCCTATTTCCGGCGGCAGGGCTTTTTCGTCGCCCGCCAGCCAGCGCCCGATTGCCTGGTGTACCTCGCGGTCAACAGCAACAAATGCCTCCGGTTCCCGAGCGAGACTCTCGTAGGAAAAACCCTTTCTCTCGGCCACCATCCGGTAAAATGAAGGCACTTCCCGGTCAAACCGGATGAGGGCCGTCAAGTAGGCAATCAAGTCCTCTCCCGCAAGTCGCCTGTCCAGAACGTGCAAACCTTTGGGGATAAGCCGCCTCTTCATCCGGTAGAGATAGACTTCCAATTCTGCCAAATCCTCGGTCGGCATGGAGAGCGCCTGCGCTTTTTCTTTAACCGCCTCAGCCAGGGTCTCTTTATCCCGGCCCTCGGCTTTCCGGTACTCGGCCAGCAGTTCCTCCAGCTCTAAGTACTCGCCGTAAAGACCGGCAGCAATTACCGGCGGCGAGGCGTGGGAAACCGTCACCGCGTAGCTTCTCCGCTTGGCGATGGTGGATTCCGAGGGATTCCCCACCCAGTAATAGTAGAGGTGGGGAACATTGCCGACCAGAGTATCCGGAAAACAGCGGCGCGACACCGGAACATCCTTGCCCTTGGTGAACTCCAAGGTGCCGTGCATTCCCCAGTGGACGATGCAGTCCGCCCGAAATTCTTTTTGTAACCACCAGTAAAAACAGAGGTACTGGTGGTGAGGCGGCAGTTCTTTGTCGTGATAGGCTTTCTCGGGATTTTCGTGAACACCGCGCGACGGCTGCACGCCGATGAAAACGTTGCCTGCCACCACGCCGGGAATCAAAATCTGGGCATTCCTGGCCATTACGGTTCCCGGTGGTTCTCCCCAGTGCCTTTCGATTTGCGCCCGCAAATCCGACGGCAGCTCGTGGTACCACCGGCGGTAGACCTCCGCATCCACTGCTATCCCGGAAGAAGCCACCTTCCACTCAGGCGTGTTCACCACGCCGCTGGATAAAAGAACTTCCCCCAAATCCCCCGCCGGAATTTCCACCCGGTACCCGGCGGCTACCAGCTTTTCGAGAAAGACCCGCAGGCTTTCCAGCGCATCGAGATAACCGGCGTTACCCAGGTTAGCTTCGCCCGGGGGATAGTCGTATAGGATGATAGTCAGCCTTTTCTCGGCGTTGGGCTTGCGCCGCAGCCAAAGCCACTTCCGAACCCGCCCGGCAAGCCTCTCTATTCCTTCGGGCAAGGCTCGGACTTCCTTTACTTCCCCACCCAAGAGCCCGTCTTTCCCGAGGGACGCGAGTCCCCCCACGTAAACCGGCTCTATGCAGCCATCAAGCTCCGGTAACATAACACCGAGGGTAGTTTCTAGAGGATTCAGCCGGTTGTCTCTTTGCCATTCATCTATTTCCGTCGTGTAAGACCGAAATCCCGTCAGCACCGGAACGCCAAGTTCGGACAGCAACCGGTAGGTTGGTTCGGGCACCCCACCGTAAGGCCCGCCGTGCAACCGGAAGTACTGCAGGTTAACCACGAGGTCTACCGTTGGACGCCCTCCGTCAAAGAAGCAGGAACGGAGAGCCGTCAGGTTGTACTCCACCTTAGAAAAAACGGGGATGAGGTTGACCTCGCCGCGCAACTCCTTCGCCAGCGCCTCTACCACCGGCGTACAGTCGGCAAAATGCATGCCGCCATAAAAGAAAATGCCCACGGTAGGCTTGCTCTCGTCCCATCCTACGGACGATTTAAAAGCCTTCAGGTCGGTAAAACGGCGATCAGGAGGCCACCAGATCCCCCAGTCGGGCATTTTTTGCGGCGGCCTCACCTCTACCTTAGCCCCGCAGTATTCCCGCAGCAGGAAAAGAAACAGGTTTTTGAGGTTCTCCTTGCCGCCCTCGGCGTAATATTCGCAGGCCAGCACCCAGTTGCGCATGTGCCTGAGCTTGCCCACGGGAAGAACCGACCCCAGTTTTTTGGCAATCTCGGCAAACTTCCTGGCTTTAAGGTAGGCCTCGATGTCAAAGCGCCCCTCGCGCCGGGGAAGATCGGCCCCGGAAAAAGAACCCATCCGGGTGAGGGAAAGAATGTCGCGGCTGCCGCCGACTAGAACCACCACCGTGGCGGCGCTCCCGGTTATCAACTCCCGGAGTTGGTCAGTGAACTCCGTCTGCCCGCGGATATCCACGAGGATAACACGGGCGCTTTTTACCGCTTCTTCCAACTCTACCGGATCAATCGCTCCCCGCTCCGAGTCGGAGAAATAGATTTTTTTGACCGAAAGAATTTCTCCGTATTCCGCCCCGATCTCTGCCAGCGCTTCCCTGAGTTCTCGAGTATTGTCAATGGTGCTAAGCAGAAGAAAGCTGTTCACCGTTTTCACCCTTTAAAGTTAAAACTCAATCCTCGCGGCGGCCGAGCTGCCACATTCCCAGCGCAAAGAAGATCCCCGTCCAGCCGGCAAGCAACCCCACCACCGTCCAGGAGGGCATCCCTCCGGTCAAGGCATCCCGGAGGACCTGCGTCGCCGGGGTCAGCGGGAGAAACCACACCAGGTGTTGCGGGACCTCGGGAAGCCTTTCGAGCGGGATGAGCGTGCCGCAGAGAAAGGTCATGGGCACGATGACGAACTCGCTGATCATCGTCTGGTCGTCGAAGGAGCGCAGGCAGAGTCCCAGAAAAACCCCGAAGGCGCCGCAGGAAAAGGCAACCGCCAGAAGCCATGGGATTCCGGCAGGTGCCGGACGAA
Organism: Desulforudis sp. DRI-14; assembly: GCF_052618305.1. The sequence continues at coordinate 29,779 of NZ_JBQXEZ010000009.1, forward strand.
AGCCGGGAACGAACAGGAGCACCAGTCCGAGGACGATCCCCCCCGCCAGAAGCCCCCGCAGGGCGCCGGAGAGGGTATACCCGAGCCAGACGGTGAAGTTCTCGACGGGCGCCAGGCGATAGGCCTCGAAGCTCTTGAAGTGTAGGCGGTTGTAGAACATCCGGACGGTAACCGAGGTCACCCCGTTGTTGAAAACCGCCAGCGCCACCACACCCGGTACCAGAAACTCCAGATAGGCCATCCCGCCGGGAACGAGCATCTTCAACCGCTGCCCCACGCCGAAACCAAAAGTCAGGAGAAAGATGAGGGGCGAGAGCGTATATACGGCCAGGTAAAGCCAGAAGCGGCGCCGCCAGTAAACCATCTCCTCCCAGACGATCGGGTACCAGCCGGAGAATAACTCCCGCATCAGTCTTGTCGCCTCCAATTCAACAGCACGTAAGCCAGCACGTAAAAACCGGTAAGCCAGCCGAGGCTTTGCCCGAACCAGTCCCACTGGCCGGTTCCCGTGAGCGCCAGCGCCCGCAGGTTATAAGTTCCGGCGGTGAGTGGCAAAAACCAGCCAAGCTTGGCTAACATTCCCGGCAACTGTTCCACCGGGAAAAAAGTGCCGCAGAAGAAGGTCATCGGAAAAACTATCAGATTAGTAAACATCAGCACATCCTTGTCCCCGCCGGCGATCATGGCTACCGCCACCGCCAGCGAGGCGAAGAGGAGACAGACCACGGCAAGCTGGACCAGGAAAAGGGCGGAAAACCGCAGGCCCCCCACGACTGCCCAACCGGCAAGGCAAACCGCAAGGGCCGTCAGCAGTCCCTTGCCTCCCCCGGCTAGGACGTGCCCCGCGAGGAGGGAACCAGTGGAAACCGGGGCCAGCAGGTACTCGTCCAACACCCGGTAAAAAGCGCGCCGGAGGGTAAACCAGTTGACCAGATCGCTGTAGCTCGCCGTAACCGCCGCCATCACCACCAGTCCCGGAACGAGAAACCGGAGGTATTCCGCCCCCACAGCCGCATCTTTGAAGTTCCAGGCAAAAAGCAACAAGAAAATTAACGGCCGATTCAGCCCCCCCACCAGAAACCGCCACCAGCGCCGCCGCCAGACCAACCCCATCGCCAGTACCAGCGGCAGCCAGGCAGGATAAAGCCTTTCGTGCCAGAGCTTTTTTTCGATAGCGGCCTGCACCACCCTACCCCACCTACCCGCGCCGGATCTCCCGGCCGGTAAATTCCACGAAAACATCCTCGAGGTTCGTCCGCCGGACGGTCACGTCCCCGGCAAGGGTGCCGGCGTAAGCCTTGGCCTCCTGCCGCGTACCGAAGAAGGCGTGCCGCGTCTCTTCCCCGGCGAAAAACTCCACGCAAAAGGTACCCAACCGTGCTTTTAGTTCCCGCGGCGCGCCCAGGGCGATGAGCTTCCCCCGGTCGATGATCCCAACGCGGTGGCAGAGGCTTTCCGCCTCCTCGATGTAGTGCGTGGTGAGAAGAACCGTAACGCCGTCGCGGTTCATAAGCTGAATCAAATCCCAGATTTTCCGGCGGGTCTGCGGATCAAGCCCCACCGTGGGCTCATCCAGAAACAGAATGGGCGGCCGGTGCAAAAGCGCCCGGGCAATCAGGAGCCGCCGGGCCATCCCGCCGGAGTAATTCTGGACGCGGTCGCCCGCCCGGTGGTTCAAACCCACATACTCTAAGAGTTCCTGAATCCGCTGCTCGCGGCATCCTTTAGGCAGGCGGTGCAAGAGCGCGTGCAGTACCAGATTCTCCCGCGCCGTTAACTCCCGCTCGAGGTTGTTAACCTGGGGAACCACGCCGATCAGGCGCTTTACGGCCACCGGGTTCCCGGCCACGCTCTCGCCGCCGACGAAAAGCTCCCCCGCCGTGGGGCGCGTGAGCGTGGTGAGCATCCGGATAAGGGTGGTCTTGCCGGCCCCGTTCGGGCCCAGGAGCCCGAACACCTCGCCCCGGCGGACGACGAAGCTTACCCCGTCCACTGCGGTGACCGCGCCGTACCGCTTGACCACCTGCCGCACCACCAGGGCCGCCGCTTCGGGCCGCGCCATTTCCGGAACCGCGGGCTCCCCGCCCGGCGGGGGAAGGGCCGCGGCCGCCTGCCGCCCAACGGGTAAAGGCACTGAATCCCCGCGGGTTTTCCCGTCACTCACGCTCGTACCGCCGCCTTCGGCCCTTCCGCGGCTTCCTCTCCCGCCGGCGCGCCCACCGGCGCCACCGGAGTTACCTGGAGGCCCCACTGGGTTTCGGTTACCACCGCCTCCACCCCGTAGACCGCGCGCACGTTTTCCGGCGTGAATACCTCTTTGGGAACGCCGGCGGCGAAAATCCGCCCTTCGCCGAGCAGCAGGACCCGGTCAGCGAAGCGGCTCGCCAGGTTCAGGTCGTGCAGGACAACCACCGCCACCCGCCCCTGTTGCGTAACGAAGTCCTTTATGAGGGCCAGGACCTCGAGCTGATAACGGATGTCCAGCGTGGCCGTGGGCTCATCCAGCAGAAAAACCTCCGGCTCCTGAGCCAGGGCCCGGGCGATGAGCACCTTCTGCCGCTGGCCGCTCGAGAGCTCGTTGAGCTGCCGCTCCGCCAGTCCGGTGAGACCCAGGTAGCCGAGCGCGCCGGCCGCCACCGCCAGGTCGCGTCGGCTCACCCCCCACGTAACGTAGGGACGGCGCCCGTGGAGCACCGTTTCCAGCACGGTACAGGGAAAGGCTTGCCCCGTGCCCGGCGGCGGCACGTACCCCAGACACCGGCCGATCTCCCGCCCGTGGAGGGCGTTAAGGTTTTTCCCGTCCAGCAGGATCGCCCCCGCGCGGGGCCTGAGCACCCGCGCCAGGCAGCGCAGGAGCGTCGACTTCCCGGAGCCGTTCGGACCCACCACTCCAAGCGTCTCCCCGGCCCGCACCTTGAACGCGATGTTGTCCAGAACCAGGGCGCTCCCGTAGGCGAAGGAAACCCCCTTGATCTGAAGCCGCATAATACCCTCTCCCGCGCAATTGATGTTGATCCTTCTCGGCTGTTTTGCCCCCACCGGCGCATTCGCCATCCGGGCTAACGGATAACCACCTGCCGGGTTGCAGCGTCCCAACCGGCTTCGAGCCCGAGTGCCTCAGCCACGAACCGGTAAGGCAGCATCACCCGGCCGTTTACAATTTCCGGCGCCACGTCGATGGGGATGGGCGTCCTCTGCAACAGGTAGGCTTTTTGCCCCACTTTGAACTGGATTATCCGTTCCCCGGGAACGACGACCGTCACGGTCTGGTCTTGCGCGCTCCAAGGGATGCAGCTGTCGGCGAGCCCTGCCGCGTTGGCCAGGTACCTTACCGGAGCGTAGGTCCGGCCGTTCTTGATGTAGGGCGCTACGTCCATCTCCCTTTCTTCGTTCCCGACCCGGTACTTCTTGGTGCCGACGGTAAAGACCGCCTCCGGCCTGATTGTCTTTTCCGTACAATTAGCTAAGACTAAAACCAACTCGTTCAGTGATGAAGTAAAAAGATCCATCGTCTCGCTCAGAGCGCTGCCGCTTACTTTGACAGTTATGCTGCCTTCCGCCACCCTGCGGTCCAAGGTCAGGAAAATGTCCTTAATTGTGACTGTACTGCCGACTTGTTCGGAGACCGTTCCCGCATCAGTCTCCGAAGCGCTGTCCGTGCCGGCCGGCGCCGGCTTTTCCACCGCCGTGGCGCTGGAAAGTTCCACCGGGATGGCAAGCGTCCGGTCGTTATCTTCAAACCTTACCCCATCCGAGTACAGCTTTAGATCGCCCGCGGTTACCGCTACCGCGGGTTTCCGGGCAAAGTACACCCCCGAGGGCAGGGTGAGCTTCAAGACCGCCCGGTTCCCGGCGGCGTCGCGCGCCCGTAAAGCCCCTACCAGGTTTTCCTGGATGGTCACCGCGCCGGCCGCCTGTTCCCGCGCCCCGATGCGGACCGTCCCGCCTGCGGCAGAAATCGCCACCGGTGTTTGTACTTGGGCTACGGTTACAGTATCCTCAATGCCGGGGCCTTTCAGCGTCACGCTCAGTTCCTCCGGCGCGTAGACCGCCAGGTCCACCGTGGCGTTTTTAAAGCAGAAGATCGTCCGGGATGTGCCGGCCTGGTAAACCGAGTAGAGAACTGTTCGTCCCTTGTCGTACGTACTGTGGTACCGGAGCTGGCCGTCCCCCGCCTCGCGCCCGATGGTGGGCAGCCGGTTCCACTTCGCCCCCTCGGGGAGAGTAAGGCTGATAAAGCTGTCTCTGCGCAGGTTCCCCGGCATCCCTTCGGCGACGGTGAAGTTCCCGATCTGCTGGTTCAGCCGCCCGGCCACCGCGTCGAGGGTGCTCCTGGCGGCCACGCTTAAACCGGAGACCAGGTACTTCGCCACGGTTACCTCGGCGATCCTCTCCCCGCCCACGCCGGGGTTGGTGCCGCCGTAGGTGACCTTCACGTCGCGGGCGGTGGTGAAGGGCTCGTTGGCTTTAACCGAAGCCTTGATCACCAGCTGCCCGGGTTGAGAGGTGGTTGCCGTGTTGATCTTCAGGTACAGCGCGCTGCACCCGTTCTTCTCGGTATGGACAGCCTTGTCCACGCTGCCGCCTGCAAAACCCCCCTGCAGGATGAGGGTCACCGTGTCCCATGTAAAACCCGGGCTCAGGACCAGCTTCACCGTATCGCCGCCGGGGAAGACGTCTTTGTTCACTTTCAGCGCCCCGGCCACGTCCTCCTTGAGGGTGATGTCGGCGATTCCCCCGCCGATCCCGGTGATACCGGCCACCGAAGCCGCGGTGATCGTGCTCCCGCCGGCGGTAAGGAGCTTGCCCACGGTCACCGAACCGGAAGAGAAGCCGGCGGTCGAAGGCGCATCGAGCGTAACTTTGATGTCGGAGGATTCGAGATCCTCGGGGGTTACAGGTTTGATCTTAATCTCATCCCATAAAACCAGCATAGTCAAAGTGGACGCCAATGGGTCCCAAGGTTGTTTCTTAACAGTAAGGTTAAGTGTATTTCTGTTGACTACCGAAACATTTAGCTCATTCACTTTAAGTGGAGCCTCTTCCCCGAAAGCATAAACCGTACCCGGCACCGTTGAAACGCTAAAGCCGTTGTCGGAAACAGAAATGCTTGCATTAACGCTTGCAACAAGGGTACCTGAAGATGGGGTTCTGACCGTTAACTTCTGTATCTCGACGTACAAAGGCAAACTGATGCTGACCCAATCGCCAGGTTTAATGCTCCCCCCCGCCGGAGATTCTACAATCCGCAACGTACCTAGCTGCGCCGTGCTCTCCGGCGCCACGTTCGGGCACCAGAGCGCCGAATTCGTGGTGGCCGCGAAAGCAGCGCCGGCGGGGGCTAAAACCAGGACGCACGCCACGGCAAAGATCAGCAGGATTAAACGCGACCGCTTCATTGTTAAGAAAAACCCTCCTCCAGCTAAATTAAGCATTGTAATTACACCTGTGAAGCAGCGTTGCATTATTTTTCCGGATAAACGTAAGCCCCTTTAAGCTCGATCCCGTGAAACTTCTGCAGCATCTCCTTGTGGATGGCTTCCGGATTAACATCCTTAAAGAGGTCCGGATAGAGCCACTTCGCGAAATAGGCCAGGCCGACGATCGCTCGCGGACCGGTGTAAATTTCGCTCGAGATCAAGTAAACCTTTCCCTGCCGTACCGCGGTGATCTTATCCCACCCGGGGCGGCGTATCATCTCGTCCCGCTTCTTCACCATCGCCTCGGGCTTTTCGTCGTAACCGGAGGGAATCGAGCTGCCGCAGGCCTTGATGATTACCTGTGGGCTCTGCGCCACCACCCACTCGGGACTCACCTTCGGGTAAGGCACTCGCAGAACCGCCGCAATGTTCCGTGCTCCGACGGTGTCCAGCATCTCGGCAGCACCCGAACCCGGCCCGCTGCCCGAATAGTCAGTGTAGCCCTCAAGATAAACCCGGGGCCTTCTGGCAAGCGGGATATCCTTCGTCCGGTCTTTAAACAGCCTCTGGTACTTTTCGAAGTAGGCGATATAAGCCGCCGCTTCCTTCTGGCGATTCAGGATCAGCCCCAGGGTACGGATATCCTGCGCCATCGTCTTGACCTTGTAGCAGTCAAGCAGCACCACCGGCACGCCGGCCCGCTCGAGCTGCGCCACGATCTCGGGCTTCAAAAACTTGCCGTAGCCGAAGACCACGTCGGGCTTGAGCGATAGGATCTTTTCCACGCTCGGGGTGAAGGCCTTACCGACCTTCGGCTTATCCTTAACCAGAGGCGGAAAATCGGCGGTATCCGCGACACCAACAATTCGGTCTTTCTCGCCGAAGGCACAGATCAACTCGGTGACGTCGGAGTTCACCGAGACGATGCGTTTCGGCGGGGATGGAACGCGCACCGTCCGGCCCTGGGAATCTTTAATGCTGATCCGCTTCGGCGGCGCGAGAACGGTCACTCCAGCCGCCTCCGACGGAAGAATGCCTTTCCCACCCAATAAGACAAAAAGAAACGCCGCTAATAACCAGAAAAGCGCCACTTTCTTACTCTTTAGCATCGAAGACCCTCCTCGTCCAACCCCGGGTGAGCAGCCTGTTCATAACCGCGCTTATGACTTCCCACCACCCTTCTAAGTTCGAAACCGCCATTTAAAACCCCAACATCAAACCTCTACCCTCTAAATCCAACCTCTTTTTCTACCCCCACCACTGGCGTCTCTTTCTGATCAGCAGGTAGACGAAGAAGGGCGAGCCCATAAGCGCGGTGATGATGCCGACCGGGATTTCGGTCGGCGCGATGATGGTCCGCGCCAGTGTATCGGCCACCAGCAGGAGCACCGCGCCCATCAGGCAGGAGCAGGGAATCAGGAACCGGTTGTCGCTGCCGACAAGCATGCGGCAGATGTGCGGCCCTACGAGACAGACAAAGCCGATGATGCCGGTGAAGGCCACGGTGGCCGAAGCAGCAAGGGTAGCCAGAGTCAGGGTGCAAACCCTCAGGCGCCCCACTTTGATCCCCAGGCTGGCCGCCACATCCTCCCCCGCCCCTAGAACGTTGAGGTCCCAGGCGTAAAGGCAGAGTCCGGCCATACAGAGCAGCACCACCGGGGTAAGAAGCGCCACCGTCTGCCAGTCGGCGCCCCAGAAGCCGCCCATCAGCCAGACGACGAGCTCCTTCAGGGCGTCGTTATTGGAGATGTATTTCAAAAGCGATACCCCGGCCTGAAAGAGGTAACCAATGGCCACTCCGCCCAGGACCAGCGTTTCGGGCGCCATCCCCTTGAACCGGGCCAGGGAGAAAGCCAGGAGTGTGGTCAACCCCCCGAAGATGAAGGCGTTGGTAACGATGAGCCAGCGCGATACGTCGAGGTAGTTCCCGCCCACCAGGCCCGTCCCCAGGACGATGGCCAGGGCCGCTCCGAAGGCCGCGCCGCTGGAAAGCCCCATCGTGTAGGGCGAGACCAGGGGGTTGCGCAGCACCCCCTGCATCACCGCCCCGGCCCCGGCCAGGCTCATCCCCGTAACGGTGGCAAGCAGGATGCGGGGCAGGCGGATCTCCCAGACCACCGTCTGGGCCAAATCATTCACCGGTGCCGTCTTGATGCCCAGATGCGCCAGTATCACCCGCCAGACGTCCGCGACACTGATCCCGGCGGCCCCTACCGCCGTGGCCACCAGGGCGGTGGCGCCGGTCAGGCCGAGCAGGGCCGCCACCAGCAAAGCCTTACGACCGGTGTGGCGGGAGTAAGTGGCCCTTACCGCGGCCAGACTCATCTCCGGCCCCGTGCTGCCTACTTCAGCGGCGGGTACACCCATACGCCTTTAAGCTCCTCTCCGTAAAACTTTTCGAGCATCTCTTTTCGTGCCGCCTCCGGGTTCACATCCCGGAAGAGTTCCGGGTGCAGCCATTTGGCGATGTAGTACTCCCCGGCTGCTCCCTGCGGCGCGCAGGTGATGAGGTCGGAAATCAGGTAAACCTGGCCGTTTTTGACAGCCTTCGTGTTCTTGAGCGCGGGACGGGACATGATCTGCCTCCGCAGGTCTTCCAACTTCTGCAGATCTTCTTTCGTGCCCTTGACCGTCCAGCCCGCCTGCTCGCGTTTAAGGTACTTGATGATTACGTCCGGATTCTTCGCCGCCACCCACTCCGGAGTCACCGTCGGGTAAGAGAAATCCTGCCCGGCGCAGATGTTGGTCCCCCCGGCCCACTCGATGAGCGGGTGCGCTCCCGAACCGGGGCCGTGGGACTTCCAGTCGCCGAGACTGGACTCCCAGTAGACTTTCGGTTTTTGGCGGGGGCTGAGCTTCCCAGTCCGCTCCCGCACCGTGCTCCATTGCTTCTCGATATAGGCCGCGTAGTCGTTGGCTCGCGCCCGGCAGCCGAAAGCCAGGCCCAGGGTGCGGATTTCCGTGGGGATAAGCTCGGTTTTGTACCCGTAAATCCTGAGGACGGGGATCCCAGCGCGCGTAAGCTGGCTCCTGAGCCCAGGCTTCATAAACGCCTCGATGACCAGGTCCGGTTTAAGCGCGATGATCTTCTCCACGCTCGGAGTGGACGAACTCCCGACGTCCGGAAGCTTAACCACATATTCCGGCCACTGGGTCTTTTCCTTGGTGTGATTGTCAACGGCGACCACCGCCTTCTCAACCCCGAGAGCCTTCATCATCTCGGCCGGATAAGCGCCCAAAACCACCACCCGCTTCGGCGGGCAGGGGACCCGGACGGCCTTTTTTTCGATCTTCCCGTTAGGCGCAACAAACTGCTCCGTAACCGTGATCCTTTGCTGCGTTCCCGCCAGCACGGGCAGGACCCCGGCCGCCAGTACGGTCAACAGTAAAACCACAATCCCGCAGACAAACCACCATCGCCGCACGACAAGCCCCCCTTTGAAAATGAGCAATAATTCCTACGGTACGGGCCAAATCACACTGACTAACCGCCGAGCTTCGCCTTGATCTCCCGCATCTTCGCGCCCCAGTCGGCCACTTCTTCGGCGGTCAGGATGTCGATGGCGCCGCCCTGGAAGTCGCCCTTGACGTCGCCCATTCGCTCCTCGAGCCACCCCTCGATCTCGAGGTAAGCATCCTTGAGTCCCTCCAGCATCTCGGGGTCGGCGTCCCAGAGGCCGCGGTTCGCCGCTTCGAGCAGCCGCCGGGCGATCTCCTCCAGGGCCCAGGGGTTGTGCTCCGCGAAGAACTTGCGGTTTTCCTCGTCCAGTACGAAGGTCCGCGTGATGTCGTCGAAGATCCAGTCGTCCACCTCGCGGGTGGAGGCCTCCCAACCGTAGACGCGGCCGACGCGCTTCGAGATGTCACCGGCCCCCTTGTAGCCATGGCGCTTCTGCCCCTCGATCCACTTCGGGTTCAAAAGCTTCGTCCGGACCACCCGCCGGATCTCGTCGGCCAGTGTACGGACCTCCACGTGCTCCGGCTCGCGGGTATCACCGTAGTAGGTGCGGACATCTTTACCAGAGGCTACCCGCGCTGCGGCGGTCATGCCGCCGTGGGCGCCAAAGTAGCAGCAGCAGCCGAAGAGGTCGTGCTCATCGGAAACCACCTTGTTGTAGGTAACGTCCACCGTCTTGAGGCTGGCCTGCAACTGCCCAAAAGCCTCTTTGCCGAAAACGCCTTTCCCGTAAGCGTAGCCGTTCCAGTAAACGAAGACGTCCGCCAGGTCCTTTTCCTCTTTCCAGGCCGAGGCGTAGACCGCCAGGTTGACGCCGGCCTGGTAGGTGCCTGGTTTGGAGGCGAAGATACGCAGGGTGGCGTCCCGCCAGGCCTGGGGATCTTCAGCCGTCCCGTCCAGTTGCGCCAGGGTGTGCTTGCGGACGAAATTCTTCTCCGGCGGCTCATACAGCGCCGCCACCGTCTGGATGGCCTCGTCCAACAGCTCCACGCAGTTGGGGAAGTTGTCCCGGGTGATCCCGGAAACCCGGACGGTCAGGTCGATGCGGGGCCGGCCGAGCTCCTTGAGGGGAATGACTTCGACGCCGGCCACCCGGCCGTTCGGAAGCCACTTCGGCCGCACACCGAGGAGGTAGAACATCTGCCCCAGCCCCTCGCCGTCGGCCCACATAATGTCGTTGCACATCCAGTAGAGGGCAACATTCTCCGGGTAGCGCCCCTCTTCGGTAAGGTGCTTCGCCAGCACCTTCTCGGCCAGGCGCTTCCCCACCTCCCAGGCCGCCCTGGTGGGCACCCGGTGGGGGTCAAGGGAATAAAAGTTGCGGCCCGTGGGCAGGACGTCGTCCCGGCCGCGGGTGATGAGCCCCGACGGGCCGGCGGGGATGTAGCGTCCCGCAAAGCCGTCAAGGAGCGCCTCGATTTCGCGGGAGGCTTCTACACGCTGGTTGAGGTCGAGGACGCGGGGCAGGAGCACGTTCAGCTCTTCAAGGCGCTCCGGGACCAAAAGATCCTCGCCAAGCACCGCAGCCAGATCGTCACCCGCAACGGGCCGCCCTTTGAGGAAGATACCGATGAAGGCCTTGCAAGCCGCGTCGATCTTCTCCAGAAGCGCCCCGTGAGACTTGCCATGCCTCATGGAAAAACGCCCCTGGTCAGCGAGAAGCTCGGCCAGTTCGAGACCCATAAGTCTGGCCACCGTCCGCCGGAGCGAAACCTCTTCTCCGGCGTCGTACCGCAGGACCGCATTCAGGAAGTCTATGCGCCGCTCCCCCTGCGGAATTTCGCCGAAGATGTGCTGGCCGTCCTGGATTTGCGTGTTGCGAATAACGGAGAGTACCGCATGGGCTTTATCCACCACGGCCGCAAAGTTCTCGTGCCCGCCGTCGAGCGGGATCTGCTTGTCGAGGTTGGCCTTTTTGATCTCCTCCATGATTAAGTGCTCAAGGGTGTGGGCGCGAGCCGGGTCGGCCACCCGCGCCCGCTCGTACTCCTCAAGATACCGGTCAAGTTCGGCCAGCTCGTCGTAGAGCCCGCCTTGGGTAAAGACCGTTTGCATGTGGTCCACCAAAGCGGCGTAGCTTCTTCTCTTAGCGATGGTGCCCTCCGGCGGATTGTCAGCGTTGTAAATGTAGAGGTGTGGCAGCGCCCCGACGGCAAGATCCGGGCAGCAGTCGCCCGACAGGCCCACGCCCTTCCCCGGCAGGAACTCCAGGTTCCCGTGCGTGCCCACGTGGACGACTGCATCGGCGCCAAACCCCCGCTCCAGCCACCGGTAGGTGGCCAGGTACTGGTGCGGCGGGGGGATATCCGGGTCATGCAGGATCTTGCAGACCTGCCCGTCGCAGCGGGCGCCGGCGCAGCCGCGCTTGGGCTGCACACAGACCACAGCGTTCCCATACCGGACGCCGGTGATAACGATTTGGCCATCGTGGACCATGGCCGCGGGGACGCCGTTCTTCGGCTCGCCCGGCGGGTTCCCCCAGGCATCGATCAGCCGCTCTTTCACCTTGGGCGAAAGCGTATCGAACCACTCCCTGTACTCCTCGACGGGCATCAGCTTCAGGGCCCCGCCCTTACTAACGATCTCGTCCGTGGTGGTCCAACGGAACTCGGAAACGGCCTTGCGGTTCATAATGGTATCAATAAGTTCTTTTCCGCTCGCCGGCGGTTCGACTGTGTACCCGGCCTCTTGCATCCGTTTCAGGATGCGGGCCACGCTCTCCAACGTGTCCAGGTTGGCCCCGCCGCCCACCGTGGCCTCGACCGAGGCGCACGGGTTGTTGTGCAGGACGAAGGCGACCCGGCGTTCGGTCGCCGGTTTTCCCCGCAAGCGCACCCACATAGCCACCCGGTCGGCGATGTGCTCCACTCGCTCGGGTACCGGCTGCCTGACCTCGAGATCCCCCTCCCTGCGGGCCGCGCCCAGGAAGACCGGCTCGATGACCCCTTCGAACTCGGGCAGGGCCACGCACCAGGAGAGATCCTGGCTTAAGCCTTGCGGGTCGGATGCCCACTCATCAATCGTCTTGTAGAAGGAGACAACGGGTTGGAAGACCGGCACGCCAAGCTGCTTCAACAACTCTATGCCGGAGGCGGCCACGCCCTCCCGTAGGAAATCGTCCGTCCTGGCACGGGCCGAAAGGAAGAAGGAAAGTAGCTTCACCATGCCCGCGATGCGCGGTCGGCCGTCCGGCCCCAGGAAATACTCCCGGACCACCTCGCCGGACCCCTTGGCGCCCAAACCTTCGTCCTTAAGCGAGTAACAAAAGGCCGGGATGACACCCAGGCCCCTGGCTTCCAGCGCCCGGATGAGGGCGTCCTCCACGGCCAGGGTTTTATTGACCCACTGGTTGCGGGCAAAAAGGAGCCCAACCATGTGGACTCGCCGCTTGTACCAGGCCAGGTAATCCTCCACTGCGACAAAGTGGTCGGGCGCGTCGGGGTGGTAGATCCCCTCCCACGGATGGACCAACGGCTCCTCCGCTTCAAAGGGCGCCCCAAGGACTACCGCCGTTACGTAGCGGAGCATCCGGGCGAAGTTCTCTTCCCCGTTCTGCACGATGTAGGCGTAGCATTTGGCCACCACCTCGGGCGGGACCGTCGACAGCGCCCAGAGCGCCGGGTCATGGGCTACGCAGACCACCGGTCGGTCAAGCTCTCGTATGAAGCCCTCAAGCTCTTCCCAGACGGTCTCGCCCGTAGAACGGTAAAGAAAGACGAGGTCGGATTGCGCCAGGTCCGCGCGGGCGGCATCCAGGTCGTCCTTCCCCTCCTGCAAGTAACGGGCGGAGTAGACCTTAACGTCAAGATGGTCCCGGACTTTCGCCGCGGCCTTCCGCAGCGTGGCGCTGTGGCTGTGCCACACGATAGCGGTGATCATATACACGGCTTCCCCTCCCTACCGATAAAAAAGCATTAAAACTAAAAAAGAAAAGACCACAAAGGCGGTAACCTTCGTGGTCCCTCTTTAACGCTTCTATATCCGGTTCATATGAATAACACGGATGTCTAATAAAAGTCTGCTTTCTTCGCGCGGCTTCGTACCGCTGATTACGGGAAGTTTAACCCGGATTTGGATGACCTGTCAAGAAGGAAAATCAACCGCAGGATACTCAACTTTCTTTGTACCCTGCAGGACCCTCGATATGGATCCTGGCGTAGGCCGCAATGCAGCAGGCTCTCTCAACCATGACTCTTTAACTGGCGTTCGTTGAACGACCTATATCCTTATAAGGCCTGGTAGCAGGGAGCCCCAAACCACGAGCACTCCCTGCATACCTTCATCCGCCAGGCGCGGTCGGCCCGCTCGTCCGCAAGACCGCGCAGGCGCGCCCATGTCAGCGTCGCGCCCGGCTCCAGTCCGAGCCGCGCCAGCACCAGGCCGTCCAGGCGGGATACCGCCGCTTCCCCGCCGCCGTCTCGGACACAGCTCCCTTCAACCAGCCAGGGACAGGCCGCACAGATCACATCGGTCCCGTCAGTCAACCGTACCCGGGCAGCCGGCCGACCGGCAAGCCCCGCGAGAACCCGCGCGAAGTTGGCAACGAAAACGGGCGTATAGCCCAGCCCGCGGAACTCGCCCGCGCAGAGCAGGTGGTGAGCCCGCAGAACAACCGGTTCAGCCATCCTGCGACGCGGCGCCCTTTTCCAGCGGCAGGAACGGCCAGGCCGCCGCCGCGGCCGCCAGGATCTTGGTCAGGTCACCCGGGATAAAGGGAATTGTCCCCATCCAGAGAAGCTTGACCAGGTCGGTAACCCCCGTATACAGGGAGAGAACGGCAAGGCCCGGTCCGTGAATCAGGATAAAATTCCCCGCCGTCATTACCGCGATCAGCCCTGGCAGAGTACGCGCCCAGGCGTATCTCCTGACCGCATGGCCTACCGCCATGGCCGCCAGGACAAAGCCCGCCAGGTAGCCTCCCGTCGGGCCGGCCAGGACGGCCAGACCCCCGCTGAGCCCGGCGAACCAGGGCAGGCCGGCCGCGCCCGCCGCCACGTAGACGCCCGCGCTGAAGCCGCCCCAGCCGCGCCCCAGCAGCACTCCGGCCAGCAGTACCGCAAAGGTCTGTCCCGTTATCGGCACCGGCGACCAGGGCACGGGAATGCGGGCCTGCGCGGCGGCGCCGATCAGAGCCGCAAAACCTACGGACAGCGCCAGCTTGTGCGCAAAGGGCAGCTCCTCGAACCACCGGACGGCCCTGCTGCCATAACCCCGTAGACTGAACACACCCTGCAAGTCAAACAACCTCCTCGCTCTATGATGAAGGTATTCTACAATTACGGAACGCCAATTGTCAACCAGTTGTAGCCAGGCTGGTTAACAATTATGGTGTTACTCTACCGTAAGGCGCAGCATAAGAGCCGAGAGACGCCTATTTTGCTTTCGCCAGACTTTTCGGCGCGGGGGGCTCACAAAGCACAGTTTAGACGAGCCCGGCGCTCGTAGGCGTCCATAAGCAGGGCGGTGACGGGACCCGGAACGCTAACACCCACCGGCCGACCGTTAAACAGCGAAACAGGCATAACGCCCATCAGAGAGTTCGTGAGAAAAATCTCGTCGGCATCAGCCAGCGCTGTAGCGCCGAAGCATCCCTCAACGACATCTATTCCCAGGAACCCGGCCGCTTGCAGGACTATGTGCCGAACAATACCCGGCAACAACCCGCAATCGGCGTGCGGCGTGAACAGCCGGCCCTTGTGCACCAGGAAGACGTTGCTGGCCGTTCCCTCGGCAACCGCTCCTTCAGTATTCAGAAGGATACCTTCGTCCCATCCGTTCGACCTTGCATCCTGCCTGCCCAGCAAACTGTCCAGGTAGTTGAGAGTTTTCAGCCTGACGATGGGCGAATGCGGGTTCCGCCTCACTTTGCACATGCCCACTCGTATGCCCTGCCGGTAACAGTCCGCACCGTAAGGAGGCGGGCCCGGAGTGACGATAGCGCATCCCTCGCATCCCGCCGGCCCCGCCGTTACAGTCAGCCGCAAGGAACCGCGGTGTATCGCGTTGGCTTGCCGGCCCATTTCCAGGTATTCCTGCAAGCGCCCGGCATGTCGGCCCAGCTCTATGCCAAGTTGCGCCATACCGCTTTCCAGCCTGGCAAGATGTTCCCTCACAAAAAGGATGCGCCCGTCGGTAACGGCCAATGTCTCGAACAGGCCAACGCCGTACTGCAGCCCGCGGTCGAGAGGGCTGACGCACCTCTCTTGTGCCGGCAGGATCCGGCCGTTGACGCAGGCTAAAGTCTCCATCCATCCACCTCCAGCCCGTTAACCCCCAGGGCCTTCAACAGCGCCCTGGCCTTATCAAGCGTCTCGCGGTACTCCGCTTCCGGATCGGAGTCGATGGTTATGCCGCCTCCGGCATGGAACCAAGCCCTGTTCTTATGGCAGACTACGCTCCTGATCGCGATGCTCATATCCGCGTTCCCGTCAAATCCCAGGTAGCCGATCGCTCCGGTGTAAATCCCCCGCCTGACCGGCTCCAGCTCTTCAATGATTTGCATGGACCGAACCTTGGGCGCCCCGGTGACCGACCCTCCCGGAAAACAGGCCCGCAAGAGGTCGACCGCGTTGCATCTTGAATCCAGCCGGCCCTCAACCGTGGCCACCAGCTGAAAGACCGTGGCATAATCCTCTATCCGGTATAGCTCGGGGACCTGAATGGAACCCGGAAGACATACCTTCCCCAGGTCGCTGCGCAGCATGTCCACCACCATGGCCAGTTCGGCGCGGTCTTTGGCGCTCTGCCACAGTTCCTCGCGCAGGCGTCGGTCGGTTTCGGGGGTGTCGCCCCGCGGTCTCGTACCCTTGATCGGACGGGTCTCTACCCGGCCATCCCGCAGGCGAAGGAACAACTCGGGTGACGCCGATATGACCGTAAAATCTTCGCAGTCGAGATAGGCTGCAAAGGGAGCCGGACTTATACTGCGCAAGGACCGGTACAAAACCCACGGATCTCCGAAAAAAGGCAGCGAGAAGCGCTGCGCCAGGTTGATGACAAAGATGTCCCCGGCGGCAATGTATTCGCGGACTCTCTCGACGGCCGCCTTAAAGGCCGGCGGGCTGAAAGTGCTGGTCAAAAACCCGTCCCGCACCCGCAGCAAGGAAAAGCGTTGCCCGGACACGGCCGGGTTTTCTTCAAAACCGGCGGCTGCCTCATGCCGAACCGTTCCTGACAGGAGTCTTCCCGACAAGGCCCCGCGAAGCCGCTTCAGTTTCTCTTTTGCCCGCCTGAGTCCCGCCGACCCTCGTTCAGGCAGGCTTGCGGCCACCAGATAAACCCGGTGCGAAAAATGATCAACAACGGCCGCCGCATCGTAAAAACCAAGATGGATCTCGGGCAGCCCAAGGTCATCGCTGCTTAGCGACGGCAGCCTCTCGATGCGTCTGGCGAGATCGTAACCGAAATAACCCACCGCGCCGCCGATGAAAGGGGGCGCCGGTGCCGTTCGCAGCAAGCGGTGGCTTGATATCAGTTCCTTCAACACGTCAAAGGGGTTAGCCTCATTTTCTTCCTGCGCCGATGCGTTTTCCGCCGTGATCCTTATCTTTCCGTGTTTTTCCGAGACGGTGAGAAACGGTTCGGCGCCTAAAATGGAGTAACGGCCCATCCGCCCCTTTCTGAGGCTGCTTTCGAGCAGAAACGGGAGCCTCAAATCACGGATTTTCTCAAAGAGGCCCGGCGGGTCGGCAGCCGCCGGCAGTTCCTCGATTAGGAGCGCGGTCGGCACCAGCATCCCCCCTTGATGGCCGCGAAGTTCGCCAATAACGCCAAGCCTTGAGGAGTCAAGATCGATTCGGGATGAAACTGTACACCTTCAACCGTAAACTCAACGTGCCGCAGACCCATTACTTCTCCCCCGGCGTCCACAGCGGTCACGGTCAGTTCACCCGGTAACCCTCCCGGCGGAACAATCAGTGAATGATACCTGGCGGCGATCAGCGGATTAGGAAGATCTCTATAGATACCGCGGCCGTCGTGGTAAACCGGCGTGACCTTTCCGTGCATCGGCCGCCTTGCGCGAGCCAAACCGCCTCCGAAAGCGCGGGCTATTGCCTGATGGCCGAGGCAGACTCCCAGTACGGGCAGCCGACCGCTGAAATGGCGCACTGCCTCTATGCATATCCCCGCTTCATCCGGGGTGCAAGGTCCCGGTGACAAAACAAGATGCGATATCGGCAGCGCCTTCAGGCCGGTAATAGCAACCTCATCGTTACGAACCACGAGGACGTTTTTCCCTAGGATTTTAAAATACTGGTAAAGGCTGTACACAAACGAATCGTAATTGTCAATGATCACCACCACCGTACGCTGCCTCCTTCACCCCGAAAAAAAAACACCGATACCCGCGTATCGGTGCTCACCCCGTGTCTCCGAGTCGTCTCGCTGGTCTTAAACTTGCTCGTCTGATCTCGTCTCGTCTTTAGGTTGTCATGGCAACACTTGAATATAATTTAGCAACTGCTTCATACTTCGTCAACCGCTCACCGGCCCGCCCCGTCGAAATTTTACTTGCCGGCCTTCAGGATGGCCTGCAGGGCCGTCTCCAGCTCGGCATACTTGAAAGAGAATCCCAACTCAAGGGCCCGGGCCGGGACCGCCCTCTGCCCGCTCAAGAGCAGCGCCTCGGCCATCTCGCCCAGGGCCAGGCGTAAAAGCGCCCTCGGAACGGCAAGCCGTGACGGACGGCGCATCATCCGCCCCAGAGTCCTCGCGAAAGCCAGATTGGTTACCGGATTCGGGGCCACGGCGTTTACCGGACCCCGCGCCTCTTTGTTCGCGATGAGAAAGCGAATCAGGCTGACCAGATCGTCGCGGTGGATCCAGGACATCCACTGCCGGCCGGAGCCGAACGGTCCGCCCGCAAACCAGCGGAAGGGCAAGAGCATCCGCGGCAGGGCCCCGCCGTCCCTCTCCAACACCATGCCGGTGCGCAGCAGGACGACGCGCATCCCCAGAATCTCCGCTTGCCGGGCCTCTCTTTCCCAGGCCGTACAGACCTCGCTGAGGAAGTCTTGCCCGGGAGCGTCGGCTTCGGTCAATTCTTCATCGCCACGCGGACCGTAATAGCCGACCGCTGAACCGCTGACCAGCACCTCCGGTCTCCGCTTCACACGCGCCAGGGTCTCGACCAGCACTCTCGTCCCCTGCACCCGGCTTTCGCGAATCCGTTCCTTTTGTTCAGGCGTCCAGCGCCGGGCGGCGATCGACTCTCCGGCCAGGTGCACGACGGCATCCGCCCCGTCCAGCGCCTCCCACCAGCGACTTTCGGCCTCTCCCGGCGGGATGCCGCCCTCCTCGCCGGAGGCAGCAGGCCCTCCCGCCGGCCATGTAACAGCCTTGACTCCCGCGGGCAGGCGCCCCGTTTTGGACCTCGTCAGCACGGTAACCTCGTCGCCCCTGTCGAGGAAAGAAGCAACCAGGGGCCTACCGATGAACCCCGTTCCTCCCGTCACGACCACCTTCATTGCCCGTCCCTCCCTTTCTGCGGCCGCCGAACCGCTGCAGCCTTGCCAAAACCTTCACCAGTTTCGCAAACCGGCGGGGGCCGACAAGTAAAACGGTCTCGACGATCTGATCCAGTTCCCTGTAAAAACTTTGCAGCACCTGCAGCCGACCAGCCACAAAATCCCGATCCGGCCCGGACGAAGCTTCCCGCGCACGCCGCAGACTGCCTTCGATGATCCGAAACGACTGGTCAAACTCCGGTTTCTGTCGCCGCTCAAGCACCCGTTGCATAATCAGCCAGGGGTCCGCCTCGGCTTCGAAGTAGACCCGGCGATCGCCCGGCGGCATGCTGCGCCGGACCATGCCGAACTGCTCCAGGACCCGGATGGCGATGCTGACGTTGCCCTTTGTAACACCCAGGGCCTCCGCCAGCTCGCCCAGGCTCATCGGCTCCGCAGACAGGTACAAAACGGCGTACAGCTCGCCCGTTGCCTTGCCCAGGCCCCAGAAAGCGGATTGCCGGCCCAAAGCCTCGATCAGCCGCATGCGCGCCTCGCGCAGCGCCTCGTCCATAGCCCGTCACCCTCCGTCTTGCTCGTAATAACATCGTTTAATACATTCTAAATGATACAAACTCTCATGGCAACAGTGTACAGGCACAACCCCCCCTGCTCAAGCGTACACTGTAGGAAAAGCAAAAGCCAGGAATTACCACTGGACCGAGAAAGAGGAAGGGAACATGGGCTTTTTCAGGAGGGGCATCCTGGACGGCGTAGCTGTCCCGGACAAATGGAAGGCCGTCACCCAGACCCTGACGGACAGATCACGGCGCCTGGCGGAGGCAGCCAAGGCCAGGGCCGCCGTTGTCGGAATAGAAACCGCCATCGCCCGCCGGGAGCGGGCACTGGGGCATTTCGTCTTGACCATGTACCGCAAAAACGGTATAGACTACCGGAAAATCCGCGCCCACTGCGAAGAAATCGCCCGGCTCTACGACGAGCTCGATGAACTCAACAGGAAAATAACTGCGATCGTCGCCAACAGAGTCTTCTGCTCTTATTGCGGCAACAGCATGGAGGCCGGCGCCAGGTACTGTCCCCACTGCGGACGCCCCGTTGTGCAGGCCGCCGCCCGGCTCCCAGCCTAACCCGCACTGCAAACAAGTATGGGAGCGATTCGGGCCCGTATCCGCATGGGACCCGCCCGGCCGGCTTGATGACGGCGAAAAAATTAGGAGAGGCGGCTTCGGCTGCCTCTCCTCTGTAAAGACATCGCGCATCCATCTACGAACCGGCGACGAAGGCCTCGTAACCGAGGTCCCTCAGGTCTTCGGCCACCGCCTCCGCGCGCCGGCGCTCGGCGAAAGCGCCGACCTGCACACGGTACAGGACCGGCCCGCGTGACAGTTCATCCCGCATCTTCTTCAGGTCGAGATACCGCCCCGGGCAAGCCGTCGCCGCTCCCGGCACCTCGCCGTGCCCCAGCACGTTCGCCGGCGGGATGCGGTGCTCCCGCATCAGGCGCTGTAAAAGCGCGCGCAGGGAGACAAGCTGCGTCCTGGGCGGCGGGTAGAGCTCGAAGTTACCGATGAGGCAGACGCCGATGCCCTTGCGGTTCATCCCCCCGGCCACACAGTGCGCCCCTTCCATGGTCGGCGGCCGTCCGTTGACCACCGTCCCATCCCGCTCGACGAGGTAGTGATAGCCGACGTCGCGCCACCCGAGGCTCTTGTGGTAGGCCTTGACCTGGGCGGCGTTCCTCTCTTGCGTTCCGGTGTGGTGAACTACTATATGTATCCACTTGGGCATCCGTTTCCCCCTCCTTCCGCACTGCGGTCTCTATGGAATCGCGCCTTAACGGCTGAATAAGCTAAAGCCTGCAGGATCCTAAGCCGTCTTACCTATCCCATCCTAAATGCTTAATGCCAAGTGCCTAATGCTTGGCGTGGAACTCTACGATGTCATCCAGTTCCACCCCGGATTGGCGCGCCACCACCATCGTCAGCAGCGTGACCGACTTCTGCAGTTCCCTGATCAGCGGCTCCAGGCGCACCAGGAGATAAGCCGAGAGGGCCATCGGGAACCCGTAATTGCCGACCAGTTTTAAAAACTCTTCCACGCCGTTTTCCTCCCTCCAAATAAGGATGTCTGAGGTCGGAGGTCTGAGCTGCGAGCAGGATCTTAAGCCAGCTTCAAGATTTGCTTTCCGGCTTAATACATCCAGTCGCCGCCGACAAGCACTGTCGAAGACGGAATGGAGGGCCCAGAGCGGGCCCTCCATTCTCACTCTTCTCCTCTACTCCCCGATAAGGGTCGTAGCGGTACGCTCGACGATGCGGGCCGAGTCTATGGCCACCAGGTCCCCGCCGCTGGAGGCGAAGATGTTCCTGGCGATGATCGTGTTCATAGCCGCTTCCACCTCGGCGGCCGTCAGGCCGGCCTTGGGGTCGGGCACGCGGATAGTCACCGCGCTCCCCGAGGCATTCCGGAAGCGCATTTCCAGGTTCCTGGTCACTGCCACGAAATCACATCCTTTCCAGAACCACCGGGGCGCTACCCCGGGAAGGAAGGCCGCCCGGCTGCTTGACGACCTCCCCGTATTGGCATTCGGCATTCAGCATTCGACGCTTCGGAGAACAGACCCGGCGTTCTAATCCGAGTGCTGAAAGCTGACAGCAGAACGCTAAGCGTTGGCAAGCTCTTCAGCGTCCTCGCGCATCACCGCGGTGACGATATGGCTCTGCAGACCGCCCAGGACGGCGCCGACCTCGAAAACGTCCTGGTCCGGCGCGCCGGCCTTCACGTTGGACCAGCGGCGGTTCCGCAAGACGGGGTTGCCGTTATCGCTGACACCTGTCTGGACCTCGACGATCAGCACGCTGCCGAGAGGGGTAGACACGACTGCCATCAACTATACACCTCCTCCGGTTTAACCCGCCCTTTTGCGAGGTGCTCTCTCACATTCCCACATCTCGCGCAGGGCGTGCAAACGGTACCGTTTATAACAGCCATGATCATGGTAACAACCCCCGCTGGTAACCGTCAATAACAGATATGGCCGTACCACCGCCGGTGATTACCGTACGGCATACCTCCTACCGGCCTGCCCCGTCCCGGTTTGCCGAGAGCAGGCTGTCCAGGGAGAGTTCGAGTCGTGCCGCCAGCCGGTGCAGGGTGCGGTAGGACCCGAAGGCCCTTCCCCGCTCGATGTCGGAGATGTACTGCGGCGTAAGGCCGACGGCGCGCGCCAGAGCGGCCTGGCTTAACCCCTTGCTTATTCTTGCCCGGCGGACAAGGGAACCTAATTCGTTCATGTCTCCACCTCCTGTTCCTGAAAGAGCGCTTTCAGCATACCACTGAACCCTGACCAGGCTAGTCACTGTTTGTAACAGTTACCTATGCCCAAGTGTTATCCCCTAGCAGACCCTCATCCTGCAAAATACAGCACCACAAACAATGAAAAATGGTTACAGCAGGTCTGGGTTATCCCCGCCGCTCCGTGCTCCGCTTCGACCGTTCTATGAGGCCGTTGAAAAGCTTCGCCTGACTTTGTCAGGCATCGTCGTCCGGTGCTCACGTACCAACAAGGATGTTAGATGCCGGAAGTCCGAGGTCGGACTCGATGCGATTACGAGTGATCGCTTCCCGGTCAGACTTCTGACCTCTGGTTTCAGACCTCTTTTTCAGTACGCTCCGCGCTGGACTCCTCGCCTTCCGCGCCATGCTCGCTTTTGAACGGCCTTTCGGGTGATGGCCTGAGCTCGGTTCGGAGCGTGGCTTGCCTCCTGCGGATTGTTCGCGGGCGCGGTTTTCAGCAGGTTACCCAAGTACGCGTCGAGGCCTTGGCCGTAGCGAACGTTGGGAGTATAAATCAATAATGCGCAGTGAGCCGAGGAACCCGGCACTCAACTAAGTCTCTTCGAAGGGCTAGCCATAGGTGATGGGTTCGCTTTAACGAGCTGCCAAGTTGAGTGCTGGACCGCTTTCGGTGATAAACCCAGCCCCGAATAGCAAGGACCGTTTTTTCAGGGTAGCTGAGGCATAAATACAACCTATATAACGTAGTATGGGGATTAATAAGATTGGATGGGCGGTGGGAACAATGCAAAAGCGGATCTGCCCGCAATGCAAAACGGCTTGGTACAGCGCGGACACCAGAGGGGTATGGATCTGCGCCTACTGCCATGCCGAAATCCCGGTCCCGGAAACCGCCAACGCCGATCAGCCCCGTAAGGCCCCGGGCGGCAAACCGGTCCAAAAGTAAACCGGCGAGCTACGTCAAAAGCTTACCGGCTAAATCCTGCAATCACTTAACCGTGGCAGATCTGCCGCACCCGGCCTTAAGTTGATTCACCCTTCCGAGGGTGAATTTTATGTTTTCACCCTAAAATAAATAAACAGGAGGGTCATGCCCTTTTAATATGGAGGAATTGGTATACCCGGTGTCGAATTTTAGTACGATAGTCCTATGCGCATAGGACTATCGTCCAGAAATCAAAGTGGTGACGCAAAAGCTACAGGGACTAACACGGGATTCCGGTTATGTCAGCCAGTTGCCGGGAATAGACGGTTGGTTAAATCCACCCCCTTCTGGCGGTGGATTTTTGTTTGACAGTCCATTATTAGGATTGAACCGGGATTCCACCGTTTTTTCGTATAACGGGTTTGCAGACAAGAAAACCCGTAATGTTGCCTACAGGAGTGGTGTCGATGTATTCGCAAGACACCCCGCTGAAACTCAACCGTTTTTGCCGTGACGACGAGCATCGTGACCAGGAAGCCGTCATACCGTGCCTCACGGACAAGGATACTGTTGTTCAGGCAGTCAGGGAATTAGCAGACGAACTGGGTCATACGCCTACACAGAGACAATACCTTCGAGTACAGAACTTACGGGGATACCCTCCTATCCGGTACGTCATTCAGCTTTTCTCTTCTTGGGATTATGCCGTTCTGGCTGCAGGACTAAAGCCGAACCGTAGAATCCTGCGCGTTCGACCTTTGAAAGACGAGAACGAAAAAAAGGCCCGCGCTATAATGGCCCTCAAGACTGCAACGGAGATTATCGGGTATCCCCCCGGCGTGACCGAGTACCGCAGCTTGCGCTTCAAACTTCGGCGGACCGACTGGCCTAGTGAAGATGCCATTTTCTTGATGTTTGACAGTTGGGCCTCGGCTCTTAGTGAGTGCGGCTTTGACCCGATGGACCCCAGGCGGAGAAAAACGGTCGCCGAAACGTTAAGGCGTTTCCGAGGACGAACAGTCGTGGCGGCATCGGAGCTGCACCGTTCTCCTTACAGGCGGATGGTTATGAAAGAAGTCCTTTCGGATGCGGGCATTGTTATAATCGGGAGACCGTCGCTTGGCGGGAGACTGTCACGATTACTTGTCACTGCCTACGAAATGGGGTTTCCTGAATTAAACGGGCACGACCGTGGACGCCGGCTTGCGATCCGCTTGGCCAAGGGTGAATCATACAAAGAAATGGGTGAGGACGAAGGGCTGACTCCCAGCAGAGTGTGCCAGATAATACAGCGGTACCTGACTGAACTGGTGTTAGGCTAACACCGAATACCGGATGTTGCCCTGCAAGATCCCATGCGGTTTTAGGCAGGATAACCAGGCCTTCCCGGGAAACGCGGACAGACTTCTCACTGGTTCACGAAACTCTATTACTCCCATCATCATCACTAAACCGAAACCCTCTGCTAGTAAACAGCCTTAAGCAGGCATCGACCACGTCGGGATTGAACAATACGCCTTTGTCCTTCGTTAGCTGTTCCAGAGCCTGATCAATGCCTTTCGCCGGGCGATACGGGCGGTGAGAAGCCATCGCTTCAACGGTGTCGGCGACTCCGAGGATTTGCGCTTCCAAAAGAATATCGTCGGCGGAAAGTCCTTGAGGATATCCCGAACCGTCAAGCCGTTCGTGATGCTGAAGGACAATTTGAGCTACGGGCCATTGAAAGTTAATGCTCTTCAAGACGTCATACCCGACCAAGGGATGCATTTTGATAAGGCTCAACTCGGCTTCGTATAAACCGCCAGGTTTATTGAGAATCCCTGCCGGCACGTGTATTTTCCCCACGTCGTGAATCAGGGCCGCAAAACGGAGACCCTCGATCCGCTCTTTGGAAAGCCCCATTTCTTTCGCAATCAAACAGGCTAACTCGGCTACCCGGCGCTGGTGCCCGGCAGTATACGGATCCCTCATTTCGACCAGTTTTGCCACCGCCCGAATCGTCTCCTCAATGGCTCTCTTGAGCTGCCCCGAGCTTTCCCGAAGCGCGGCCTCGATTTTTACACGCTCCGTAATGTCCTGGACTGTCCCGGCCATTCTGACAGGTTTGCCTAAATCATCAAAGGTTGCCTCGGCCTGTACGTGGACAATACGTTCAGCGCCGTCTTCTAAAACAATGCGATACTCAATGCTGCATGGTTTTCTTTCCTTGAGGGCTTCGGCAATCGACTCCTCTACGTACTTCCTGTCGTCAGGGTGGACAGTGTTTATGGCAGCCTCATACGTCGCACCGGATTTTTGGGGAACGAGACCAAAAATCCGGCGGGTTCCGTCACAAAAGCGCACTTCATTGCCTGCAATGTCCCATTCCCAGCTTCCGAGACGGGCGATACGCTGGGCGCTAGCCAACCGGGCTTCGCTTGTCTGGAGCGTATCAAACATACGACGGTGCTCAAGGGTATTGGCAATCACTTCCCCTATAATCTTCAGCATGGTGATGTCTTCTTCAGTCCACGTCAGTCTTGAACGCACTGCGTCTAGGCCAAGAAAACCGACAAGGGATCTCTGGTGGACGAGGGGGACGACAAGAACCGACTGGATATCCTGGGCCTGGAGGATTTCCTTTTCTTCGCAGGCTCCGGATGGGAGTTCTTCGACACTCGGGATGTATATAGGCTTGAATTCCTTGAGTTGACGCATCCACCAGGCAAAGGTTTCTGTTGGCAGCCCTTTCAAGTTGTCGATCTGCGGTTCGATCCCTTCCGCGCACCACTCGTGGGTGTTGTCCATCTTGGTCCTATCGCTGGCGAACAAAAAGACATAACTGCGATCGGCACCGGCGAACTCGCCGATAGCCCGCAGTGCGACGTTTATACCGTTGTCGATCTCGTTTGGGGTGAGGCTGATAAGGTTAGCCGATATGTCCGCCACCAACTTTTCCATTTTGAGACGCTGCTTTAATCTCTCTTCTGTCTGCTTGCTTTCGGTGATGTCCAGCAGGGATTCGACGCTCTTTCTCGTTCCCGGGATAACTGTGACTGTTGCATAAAGGTACTTAATTTTACCCTCTTTAGTAATGCTCCGGAACACGTAATTCCTGGGCGCCCCGTTTGGATCTACTCTCCGCAGCCGGTGATACTCCTTCATGCGCTCAACATCTTCCTGTACCACAAGTTCGGTCCAGCTCTTTTTGCCTTCGGTCTCCTCCCGGGTATACCCGGTCAGCTTCTCAAATTCACTGTTTACCAAGGATATCGTTGTGTCTTCCTCGATAATCGCCATAGCTGTCCCCGTATTCTCGAAGATGGTTCGGTACTTGGTTTCGGACTCCTGAAGTGCCTGCTCCATCTGTTTGCGCCCTGAAACATCGTAGCAGGATCCGATGTGCCCCAAGAAGCTCCCGTCTCGGCCATAAAACGGCGTAGCAAAATTTAAAATGTAACGGTATTTTCCGCTGCGGTGCCGGAGGCGGTATTCGATCTTAAACGGCTTTTGTGCATTTAAAGCATCCAGATGGGTTGTAACGTACCGGTCTAAATCCTCGGGATGAACCCCCTCAATCCAGCCATACCCCACTTCCTGCTCCATTGTTCTTCCGGTGAAGTCAAGCCAGCTTTTGTTAACGTAATCGCACTTACCGTCAATACCAGAACGCCACATAGGGTTAGGGAACCCGTCAATCAGGGCCAAACAGAAATCATGTGATTTTTGCAAAGCCTCGATCATCTTTTTGTAGTCAGTGACATCCCGGGCGGAAGCGCCGATCATTCCTTCAGCAGCAACCGGACAGACGTTCCACGCCAGCCACCGGTATGAACCGTCTTTGCAGAGACAGCGGCTTTCGAGATTAACCAGTGGCTTACCGGTGCCCAAGACCTTTTGCCATTGGATGTTTAACGGCCGGTCGTCGGGATGAAAAAAATCGGCGACCGGCCGTGCGAGAAGTTCTTCTTCAGTGTAACCGAGAAGACTTCTCAATGCCGAATTCACGCGCTTAAAGCAGCCGTCTGGGCCCACAATACAGAGAATATCCGGCCATAATTCAAAGAAGTCCTCAAACTGCAGCAGCATAACCAAGCTCCCTTGTTTAAAAATTCTGCCACGGGTGGACTCCAAAGTAGTAATCCTTGTTTCCTACACAACACTGGTACGACCGGACTTGAAGCCAGAGCTGGTTATCGATGTACGTACACGGTGTAAAAGCGTTTACAAAACAAAACACCACCGCCAGAGGGGTGGGTTTTTCTATAGTTCCACCGGCAACTGGCTGACATAGCGGATCACCGCCTTAGTCCCTGTAGCTTTGCGCCACCGCCTTTCGGCAGTTTTGCCCTTCTAGCGGAACAGACTTAATGGATGAACGCGATACTAATAAACTTCTTCTCAAATAAATTAAAAATAAAAAAACTCATTGACTAGGACTAATGTCCTAACCAAAGTTCGACCTAAAACTACCAATTCCTTCATTTTTCGAGCTAGAGTTAAGAAATTTTTGTGCGGGTTAGCTAATCTCCAGGTTGAACATCGCCAGTCTTTGAATGAGTGCCCGGTAAAACCTCTCAGCGTCCTCTCGGTACTGTAAGCAGCAGACAAGGTCATCGGCGTAGCCCAGTGGGCTTCGCACCCGCTATACGACACGCCCTTTGCTCGGCGCACGGCCTGACCCTTAATTTACTGCGAAATTAAATCCTTTTCGGGTAAAAAGTCTTAAGCAAGCATCCACTACGTCGGGATTGAACAGTACCCCTTTATCCCTGGTTAATTGCTCCAAAGCCTTATCAATGCCTTGCGCAGGGCGATAAGGCCGGTGTGATGCCATTGCTTCTACCATATCAGCAACCCCCAGGATTTGTGCTTCCAGAAGGATGTCGTCGCCGAAAAGTCCTCCAGGATATCCTGAACCGTTAAGCCGTTCATGATGTTGGAGAATAATCTGAGCCACCGGCCAGGGAAAGTTTACGTCTTTCAGGATATCGTACCCAATCTTGGGGTGCATCTTGATCAGGCTGAACTCAGCATCGTGCAGGCGGCCTGGCTTGTTGAGAATGCCAGCCGGCACAGGTATTTTCCCCACGTCGTGAATAAGGGCACCAAAGCGGAGACCCTCAATCCGGTCTTTAGGAAGGCCCATCTCTTTTGCTATCGCGCAGGCCAGCTCAGCAACCCGGCGCTGGTGTCCGGCCGTATAAGGATCCTTCATCTCAACCAACTTTGCTACGGCCTGAATCGTTCCCTCTACCGCTTTCTGGAGCTGTTCCGAACTTTCCCGAAGTGCTTTCTCGATTCTCATCCGCTCCGTGATGTCCTGCACCGTTCCAGACATCTTGATAGGCCTGCCGGTCTCACCAAGAGTTACTTCGGCCTGCGCATGTACAATACGTTCGGAGCCGTCCGGCAAAACGATACGGTAATCTGCACTATAAGGTTTTCCCTCTTTAAAGGCTTTAGCAATAGATTTCTCTACAAACCCCCTGTCATCAGGGTGAACAGCTTTCAGGCTATCCTCATAGGTAGTGCCCAATTCCTGCGGGGTCAGACCAAAGATATGATAAATTTCGTCAGCCCAATGCACTTCATTGTGCACAATATCCCAATCCCAGCTGCCAAGATGAGCAATGCGCTGGGCATTGGCTAGACTGGCTTCTCTCTGCCGAAGGATCTCATGCATGCGTCTGTGCTGGAGGGCATTGGCAATGACTTTCCCGACCGTCTTGAGCATTGCGATATCCTCTTCAGTCCATAGTTGCTTTGCGCGTACCGCGTCAAAACCAAGAAAACCAACCAGGGATTTGTCATATACGATCGGAACAACGAGAACCGACTGGGCATTCCGGGCCTGGAGGATTTCTTTTTCCATGCGCGCTTCGGAACCAAGTTCTTCGACATTCGAGACAAATATCGGTTCAAACCGGTTGAGCCGGCCCATCCACCAGGGGAATTTTTCACTTGGCAACCCCTTCAAGTTGTCAACTTGCGGTTTGATCCCTTCCGCACACCATTCGTGTGTGTTATCCATCTTCGTCCCGTCGCCGGAAAACAGAAAGATATAACTACGGTCGACACCGGCAAGTTCCCCAATTGCCTGCAGCGCAGCGTTTATACCGTTGTCAACCTCGTTTGGGGCAAGGCCGATAAGGTTCACCGATATGTCAGCGATCAGCTTTTCTATTCTTAGACGCTGCTGTAATCTTTCTTCGGCCCGCTTGCGCTCGGTGATTGTTTCAAGTGCTGCTACTATCGGGCACTCTTCGCATAATTTGGTGCGTTGGCGCATGGCCTCGCAACAGCGGCGTCCCACCACTTGCTCCGGGGGCAAGCCCAGCATCTCCAGCACAGCCTTGTTTGACCATATGATTCTCGAGTCTGTGTCGTAGCAACTTACAAATTCCGACACGACATCCAAAATAACGGCTCTTTCCAGTTCGGATTTTATCAGTGCGTCCTCCGCTTGCTTACGGTCGGTAATGTCGACACCTACCGCGACAACATACTTAACTGAGCCGTCTTCATCCTGGATGGCGGTGTTCGACCATGCGATCAATCGGCGCCGCCCGTCTTTCGTTACCCAGCAGTTGTTGCGCCGGTTAGGAAATTGACCGGCCTGTAAATTCTTAAAGTTATCTCTAACCGTTTCGACCTCTTCAGGAACCAGGAGCAGATCCCAGACGTGCTCCCCCTTCAGTTCCTCGAACAAATAGCCGGTTGTTTGCTCGCAGGCACGGTTGAAACGGACGATCCGCCCGTTCCGGTCAAGAACGCACACCAAGGAGTTGGTGCGGTCAAGAACCGCAGAGACGCGGTCGCGTTCTTCACCCGGATTCTTTGCCATCTTCTTGCTCTGTGACGCCATACAGGATGCCTGTTCCTCCCTCTTTTGAATGGTACCCTGCGGAAAGGATTGCCCTCGTTTATTACCCTGACGCTAAAACCTCAATTTCCCCTGACTATCGAGATAAACGCGCATATGACAGACATCCTCTTTAATAGTGAGCACTTGGTTTCCGACATTGGCATACACGCCGGGGTAAGCACGTCCCATAAATACGTGTCCCCCGGGGTTTACAGAAAGTACGGTCTTGACACCCCAGTCTGAACCGGCCTCGTCCACAACTATCGCGCCTTTTTTCGAAATGAGATGCCCCCCGCGAACGATTCCGCGTACATTTACATCGCCCCCGGCTTCCACCCGTGAGCAATAACATCCCTGACCCACAATGGAAATAGTACCGGATGCCGCAAGTGAACTGTTCACCGCAGACTTTAGCACAAGGTTCCCACCTGTGTCCTCGGCTTCGTCAGCCAGACTGGCTAGAACCTTAAGTTTGTGATAAAGGAGATGGAGTTGCTCAATGCTCTGCAGCCGCAATAAGTTGATCCCGTCAAAATAGTATTCAAAATCGATCAGGCTGGCTCGTATGTCCTCCGGCTGAACGGCAATGGCCAGGCGCCGCAGGGAATTGAGGAGATTATGTACTTCTGCGGGTAAATTGCCAAAGCGGAGGTCCACCACCCGTTGCAACAATTGCCCAAAACCCAGGTTGGAATGTCTGACTCTTGGGTTGGCGTGTACCTCCTCGAGGACTTGAAGCAAAAGACTCAACTGGTTTATCACATGCGCTAACTGACCGGCTACCTTTTGCAAAGACAAACGGTTGCAACAACCAGCTATAACGGTACTACCGAATACAGACCCGCCAATCGTGATCGACCTGTACGCAACCATCTGGGCATTATCCACATTTTCACTGACATAAATATCTTCGGCAGAGTATACCAACACTCCCGCTCTTACATTGCCGCGGACACTAATACTGCCAACAAAACGCACATTGCCAACAGACAAGTCAATGTCCCCGTTAATGGAATAAACCGACTCGACGCGGAAAAAGTACGTACGGCTATGTTTTTCGCAAAAAGGTTGACCGCTGGTTGTAGCTATAACGGTATTTCCGCCGTCTGCCAGGGCGGTTCCCTGACCGCATAACAGTTGAATAGACTGCGGCGGTTCAGGCAAAAGCGCCTCCCCCCGTACGTTCATACCCGGGGTGCCAAGTTTGCCCGGGATTTTTCGGACCAGCAGCTGCCCCTGCTCGACGGTAGCCAGCCGACGGCATTCCCGAAAATCCACGTTGTTGCGTTTATCGGGACTAAGGCAAAACTTGCCTTGTCCAAAGAGGATCTCGACACTTTCAGCTTGAGATATCCCGGGCGGAATACCAGAGGCAACGATAAACCGGCCTTCCTCGGGCGTACCACGAAGCTGCCTTAATCTTGCCAGGTGTATTCCATAAGTAACTCCTTTCTGCTTTAAAACAGCCAGAGCCTGGTCCAGATCGGGGGGCTCACCTGGGTGGGAAACCGGTTTAGCCCGTAAAGTTAAGAGAGTCGACGGTTCCTGGTCTTCCAGCACATACTCGACACGACGACTAAAGGCAACATTTAAGTACGCCACCAAACCGTCATCGCTTATGACAACTTCAAGACAAGGTGGAATAAGCTCAATTCTGGGTTCGTACTCAATATGATCGCTCTCTCGAATCGGGACGGTTTCCTGTACAGGGACACCATTCACCAATACCTTTAACCCGGATGGTGCCAGCCGGGCCGGGGCACCACCGCTTTCGGAGTCCTTGACAAAGATGCGACCGTTGCTAACCCAGGCCAACCCCGCGATATCTTCAGCAACGGCCGGGGTTTTGGCTTCCATTGAGGACATATCCCCGGAATGCCTCAAAGTCTTAGGCGGCAGAACGCTGTTTAAAACGTTGTCCATTGTTTTATCTAAATCATTCGGGTTAGACATTTCGAGTCATCCCCCAAAGTGTGGAGTGTCTTTACGACAAGATAAAAACCCACCGCCAGTAAGGGTGGGTAATACACATTGCGATTCCATCCCCCAGCAACTGGCTGACATAGCGGTATCCCGCGTTAGTCCCTATAGCTTTGCGCCGCCGCCTTTCGGCGGCTTTGCCTTTTTGTGGAGTACAATATATTATTTGTTTATTATAAGATCATGTACAACTTGTGAAATTTGTTACTCTTTATCCACTTATCATCCTGTTAACGCTTGCATACCGGAGACGGAAGACTGTGCGGATCGTAGCAACCTTCGGACTATAGTCCCAGTGGGCTAGGACTATGGTCCGAAATTCGACATATTTCTACCGATTCCTTCATTTTGGATAAATTTTTCATATACATTTAGACAAGACCCTTACTGCATAAGGATAGTAACTGCATAAGTAGCTTTGTCTTTTACCTGCAATATTTGTGAAGTCTGGCACTAAGCCGGAAAACCCATCACAACCTGATCGCTAATGTCCACAAAATCCCCTTGGGGGGGGATTTATGCGCCACCATGAAAAGCAATAACCTGAATAGCATAGCTGCGGAAATCCCGGCGCCGGAGACCGCTGACCCTAACCAGTATTCATTCGATCAGGTTTTGGAGCTGGTCAAGGACCCGGCGCCCCGCTTCCTCCCCTGCGGCCACGCACTCGTCCACCCTCTGGAACTCATACCATCGCACTCTTTCCACCCGTGGTTTGATTAAGAGCACCGTCACCGCACCACAGGGAGAATCCAGCCGGCTGTTCCGTTGCCAGTTCAACATTAATGAACGTCCCACAATACCCAGAAAACCCGGCGGCCGCGACTCCGGGTACCAATCCCGGCCATGCTTGAACAGTAACCTGCAGCAAATCTCCCCCGCCCGGAAGGCCGCCGCAGGACGATCTCTCGCCGTGCCGACATCCACGGCAATAACCACGGAAGCCCCCATTTCCACCGCCGCCAGTAGCGGCACCGGACTGACCACGCACCCGTCGACCAGGACACGGTCATCCAGAAAAACGGGCGCAAAGATCCCCGGGATAGCGGTGCTGGCCCGCAGGGCACGCGCCAGCGGTCCTGACCGCAGCCTTACCTCGTCTCCGCTAATCAGGTCGCAGGCGACGACCGTCAATGGTTTTCGCAACTCGGCAAACTTCCGCCCGCCGATTAAGGAGAAATAATAATCTTCCAGCCGGCGGCCAAGGATCAGGCCGTGGCGGGGAAAGGAGATATCCGTCAGGCGAAGCAGTTCTCCCCAGCGGGTATTCCGGGCGATGCTTTCCATCTCCGCAATGCTGTAACCCGTGGCCCAGGCCGCGCCCACGACGGCGCCCATGCTGCTTCCCGCCAGGATGTCGATGGAGATGCCCGTCTTCTGCAGTACCTTTATGACCCCCAGGTGAGCATAGCCCCGGGCTCCCCCGCCGCCTAGGGCCAAGCCCAACCGCACCTTCCTCACTTTTCCACCTTCACCATCTGATCCCCCTTGTCAGGATGCTCGCTCACGCTATCGCAAAGATACCATAACTGCTTCTCCATCATCGTGTTCAGAGAGGCCATCTCCGCCCGGCGCGGCCGGGCAGTCCGCGCCACCGTAAAGGGTTGACCGATGGCTACTTCCACCTTTGCCCTGTACGGGCGCATCGTCCCCGGAGGAAGCAAGTGCCCGCTTCCCCGGATGCCGACCGGAAGCACGGTCGCCCCCGCCTTCAAGGCCAGGTAGGCCCATCCCGGTTCAAAAGGCCGGTGACCCGGACCCACCCCTCCTTCAGGGAAAACCATGAGCGCCCCCCCGGTCTCCAGAAGGTGCAGCGCCTTTCTTATTCCGGCCGCCGCACCCGGCCCTCCTTCGACGGGGATCGCCCCAAACCAGCGCAGTAACGGGCCGGCAATCGGCCGCTCAAAGAGATATGCCGCCGACAACGAGGCCACTCGTCGCGGAAAAGCGGCGACCAGAACAATCCCGTCCGCGAGGCTGGCATGATTGGCAACAACAATAAGCGGCGCATCCAGCGGAATCTGTTCTTTTCCCCTGACCACCAGCCCCCCGGTAATACGAAACAATAGCGAGAGCAGGAACCGGACCAAGCGGTAGCCTGCGTCCGATCCGGCAGGGGACCCCCTTACTTCCGGCCGGCGGTCGCTCATACCTGGCACCGCCCGTGCAGTTTCACCCAGATTTCGTCGGCGACGGCGCCCCATTCGGCCGCACGGCGGTCCAGGTGCGCGGCTGCCGTCCCCGTCAGTACGGTTTCCGCCCCCTTATGGGTCGGCCGGGCACCGGATTCGGCCACGATCTCCCGCAACGCCGACGGGCAGTCGATGATCGGACACGGCCGCAGGAGGTTTTCGGAGAAGGGCTGTCGTTTCTGGTAGGCCCGGAAGAGAGGCGACCCCAGAACATCCTTCAGGCTCTTATGGTTGATATTGTCCACCGCGAAGTGGACGAAGGCGCAGGGCTCCACCTCCCCGGCGGCGTTGATGTGGAAGTAGCGGCGGCCGCCGGCGATGCAGCCCCCCGTCAGTTCCCCGTCATTCCAGAAGTCGGCGATGAGGATCGGCTTGTGCGCCCGGATGTAGGGGATGCGCTCCGCCAGGTAGGCCCGCTGCCGGGGAGTGATCATCAGGTCCGGATTCGGGTCGCGCCCGACCGGGATATAGTGGAAGGTCCAGCCGTAGGCCACGCCTTTCTCGATCAAGAAGTCGATAAACGCATCGCTGGTGACTTCATCGACATTCTGCCGGGTGATGGTAATGGAGACTCCGAAAACGGCACCCCGCTCGCGCAAAAGGTCCATGGCCCGCATGACCCTGTCAAAGGTGCCGGCCCCGCGGCGGGCGTCCGTTCGGTCGCGCCAGCCCTCCAGGCTGATGGCGGGACTGAAGTTGCCGACCTCGATGATCCGGTCGGCCAGCCGTTCGTCGATGAGCGTACCGTTGGTGTAGGCCATGAAGGCCATGTCGCCGTGCTTGGCCATCAGGTCGAAAAGGTGCGGGTAAACCAGGGGTTCCCCGCCCGAAAAGACGATCCAATAGATCCCCAGCTCCTTGGCCTCGTCGAAAAGCCGGTCGAGTCTTTCCGGCGCGAGGGAATTCTTCGGCGAGTACCTGCCCGCCCAGCACCCCTCGCAGGCCAGGTTGCAGGCGCTTGTCGGATCCACCAGGATGAAGTTGGGAACATTGAAGCCCAGCTCCTCCGTCAAGCGACGCTGCCGGGGGATACCGGCCAGCATCGCCCGCGCAAACCAGTTGAAGACCAGTCGTTTCCGGATGTTGGGATGTGTTTTCGCCGCCAGATTGTTAATATAGGCACGCATGGCCGGGTTCTCGCGGTAAACCTCGGCAACCCTGTCGACCTGCTTCTTGTGCTCCTCCCGGACGGCTAAAGCCCGGGCCAGGTTGAAAAGCCGCGGAATGTTGTTCTCGGGGTCCTTAGCCGCGTAGGCTAGGGTCTGTTCGACTACCTCCGCCGAAATACGGTTATTCAATAAACTGGACTGCCAGGACATACGGAACCGCTCCTCCTTTCCTAAAATCCCGTCTTACCCCATAAACCAAAGAGACCCAAAAATTATGTAAAAAAATTAGAGACTGCGTTCCAGGGCCTGTCGCAAAAAGCCGACCAGCAGTTTGCCCTCGCGCGCATTACATTCACCAATGGATTCGAGGAATCGCCGGACCTGTGCCTCGATCCTCTTGTGCAGACTGTCTTTCACCCCCCTGATGGCCGAACCGATGGCCGTACCGGCAAAAAGGCTTAAGGTTATTTCCGGCCTGGCGGCCGCATGCAGGATATTCTGAACCGTCGCCAGCCCGCGAGCGCCCAGATGCTCGAGATAGACGATTAGGAGAACGATAGTATACGCGCCGAGGGCTACCGGACGTTCGATGGCCGGCATCGTGTCCAGCAGTTCATCAATCACTTTCCGCGCCCCGCCGCTCTTAACTTGATCCAGCAAACCCAGGAGTTCTTTCCGGATAGCGGACCATTCCCCCCCCCCGATCGCCTGCACCCGGTCGACACACTCCGGACCACCGTTTTCCCGCCACCGCCAAGCGCGTTCCGTAGGCCGGAAAACGACCATCGACCGTCCCGGAACCCGTTCTTCACGGTTCACGGCGTACGCGCTGTCCAGGAACCCGTCTTCCTCCAACGCCTTCAGCATATCGTAGGCCGTCCACTTACTCACGCCGAGCGCCTCGGCCACAGCAGTATAATGCACCGGTTCCCCCATAGCTTCAAACAGCCTGAGGATCTTGGCCAAGAATTCCGTACGGCGGCGTGTAAGCGTCACCTGGTGCAACATTCCTTTCCCCTAAAAAACCAAAATAAACTTTTTCAAATTATATTATATCTAGTTTAGGGGATCAATCCGCTGTGCAATCTCCCCAGGCCGTTATTTTTTGCGAAGGCGCAAATTCCGCCCGTAAAACTGAGCCGCCGCCTCCAGACCGCCGCCGAGGGGGAAGGGCAAGAAGTTATGAGGTCTTTTTACGCCGCGTTCGATAATAACGTACGGCGAAGAAAAACATAAGGGAGGTAATGATCATCCCGGCGAGCGCCAAGCGCACTCCCTCAGAGGGGCTCAACAACGTAAGAAAACGGCGTGTAACTTCTAAGAGAACCAGGTTGAAAATTACCGTGCCGAGGAAAGTAGCCAGAAAGAAACCCACCGGCCGCAAGCGGGCAAAACCGGCAACCAAAGAAGACCAGGGACGGGCATAGCCGACAAACCTGAACAGAAAAACGGCCAATAAGCCGTAGCGGGCGTACCACAGCTGCAGCTTATCAGCCATTTGTTGCAGTTCGCGTTTCTGACCCAGCCGCCGGTACGTCCAGGCCCTCATTTCTCTGCCGGCAAAATATGCCGCGCTGCTGCCGACCAGATGGCCCGCGGTTAACACGGTGAAAATGAAAAGATAGGAACGGCCTTGGTCAAGCAGGGCGCAAGCCGCCACATAAGCAGCCTCCGTAGGGAAGGGCACCCCAAAGTTTTCCACGGCCAGGCTGAAAAAAATGCCTGCTATCCCTAAATAGTCCCACAAGTCCATGCCTGATTCAACTTTCGCTTCACAGCGTCCAGCGTGCGAAGAGTTCGTTTTTTCTCACGAAAGCCCATAAAAGGGGCCGAAGGAAAGGATTACGGAGCTGCGTGTGGTACTGACCTATTGCCTCCGCTTTCAGGTCGACTGTTTCTTCTGGTAAAGGAAACGTGAGCCATTGCCGGTCAAGGCGTAACATAGAGACCGAAGGCAGCAGGTAACCCTCACGGGCAAGCCTCTTAGGTTGAGGGTGGTAGCGGTGATGAACCAGGTAACGACATGCCATAACCTCTTCACCCGAACAGCCCTGCTCCTGCAAGACCTCCTCTACAGTTTTCCCCAGGACGGCATGGTCGGGATGGTTGTCGGCAGGATGGGGATAGAGAATAACCGTCGGGGAGTACCGTCCTATCTCCTGAGCTATTCGCTGCTTTAGAGAAGGATAGAAAGATAGGAGATCACCGTCGGGATAACCCCAAAACTCGAGTCCCCTTTCCGGCACTCCCAGAATGCCTGTGGCCCGGCGAAACTCTTCGTGGCGCAGGACCATAAGTCCGCGCCTGTTGCCATCGGTAGCCATTACCACGCGCACTTCTGCCCCCGCGCGACAAGCCTGACTGAGATAACCTCCGGCGGCGATGGTCTCGTCATCAGGATGGGGAGAAAAGCAAAGGAGCCGGTCCGAAGACCGCGGACCGGGCATTTCCCCCAGAAGATGACAGGCGGGCTGAGAAAGAACGCTTGAGGCATAGCCGTGATAAACGTATCCGCCGGCCGTCAATACCATTGCGGCTAAAGCAACATAATACTTATTCATCCCGGACCACCTCGTGGTAGATCTTTTCTATGCGCGCCATACTGAGCTCGAGGCTGTGGCCCAGTGCCTTCTCCAGCCCTCTTTGCCGCATACGATTGCGCAGCTCGTCGTCGGCCAGTAAGATGTTGACCTTGGCGGCCAGATCTTCGGGGTCGCCTAGGCGAAAGAGAAAACCATTCTCTTTATCGGCAACCAGTTCAGGAAGAGCCCCCGCTTGTACCGCAATCACCGGAAGTCCGGAAGCCATGGCTTCCAGAGTAACGATACTCTGGGATTCGACACCTGAAGGGATAACAAAGCAAGTGGCCAGATGGTAAAGGCGGGGCAACTCGCTGCCGTGGTTGGACAGAGGACCTAGAAACGTTACGTAAGCAGACAGCCCGTCTCTCCTTACCTGGCGCTCAAATTTCTCTCTTAGGTTACCGGTGCCGCACAGTACAAAGTGCACATCGTGTTGGGCCAGGATAAAGGGGATAGCCTTTAATAAAGTGTCAAGACTTTTATCGGGATCCATCCTGCCCACGTACAAAACAACGGGCTTTGCAGGCAGGCGAAAAGCCTTGCGCACCGCCGAAGGGGGCTCGTAGGCGAAAAAGCGGTCGAGGTCTACGCCATTGGAAACGACCGTCACCGGAGTCCTTACCCCAATCTGCAAAAGGTAGTGGCGTACCGTTTGACTGGGACAGATCACGTGCCGGCATTGATTGTAAAAAGCCGCCATCGCAGAAGCCAGCTTGCGCCCCAAGTAGCCGTGGAACGGCCGCAGAAACCAGAGATAGGCCAAAACGTACTCAAGCGTAAAATGGTGACTTATCACCACGGGAATCCCTTTCTCCTGCGAAGCCCTCAACAACGCCGAACCAATCGACGTAGGATCCTGGAGGTGGACGACATCCGGACAAAACTTACCGACCAGGTGACGGGCCTGGCGCAGAGGGTAAACCGTTACGCGGAACCCCTTGCGAAAAGTATGGGGGATTGAAGACACCCGCCACACATCAAAACCTTCCGGAAAAGCTTCCTGAAAGGTCCGGCGGCTCGGAGAAGGAACCATCAGCAACACATCGTAGCCCCGGTGAGCTAGATAACTGGCAAGGTTAAAGGTGGTAACTGCAACACCCGATACATTGGGGTAAAAAGATTCCGAGCCTATGAGAATACGCATCCCCGTTCCCCTTTTTCCTCATGCGATCTGTAAAACTTTTGTGAATGCGCCGGCTTCTTCCCCGGAGTTGGTCGGATGATCCGCAGGTGGGGGATGTGGGGCCTCGACGCCGATTGACGCCGATCATCTCATCGCTCGTCGCAGTTATTGAGCCTGACGCGGCCGGCGCCGCGGTAGGAGACGGAGGTGACAATCCCATGTAGCGCTTCCGCAGCCTGAGGGTCGCCTGAACCTCTGCGCTGAATCTTAGGACGATGTATAAGGCAAAAAAGGCAGAACTAACAGGCCAGACGACTCTCCGCAGGACACGACACCTCCGGCAGACAAGTTCGACAGAAAAACAGGCGTTTCCTGCCTCAGAAGCATCAGAAGCAAAAGGGAGCACGCAGCCGCAAGAGCGGGCGGGCGGTACGGATCGCTGTGCGCTCCACAGGGCAGAGCGATCCCTCCTATGTCGCGCTGATGAACAAGGTGATGGCCGGGCCGGCCGGCCGGAGGAGCGGGAAGCCTTCGCCGCCAAGCGGGAAGCCAGGATCCGCGAGCTCTTGGAGATGCCGAAAGAAGAACTGTTGGACATCCGTGAGGTGCGCCTCGACCTGCCGCCGAAGGCGCGCATCTTCCCCTCAGTGGTCTGCGCATCCTGCGGCGAGGCGGCGATGGAGCCGCGCGTGCGGATGCGCGACGGCAAGCCGGTCTGCATTCCCTGCGCCGACAGCTACGCCGCGCCGCCGGCGGGCGGCAGGTAGACGAGGAGGTGGGCTTCAGATGCGACGGATTTGCACCACCGGTTTGGTTTTGCTCGCCCTCTTTCTTCTTCTGGCCGCTGCCGGGTGCCGCAGCGGGGACTCTCCGGTAAAAACGGCGGAGAAACCGGTGCCCTCTACTCCGGCGGTCTACACGATCGCCGACTCCACAGGCGACTGGGGCTTCCCGAGCCCGTTTGCGCATTACCAGCGCGGACCGGGGTACATCCGGATGAGCCTTTTGTTCGACACGTTGGTGTGGAAGGATGAAAAAGGTTTTATTCCTGCTCTGGCCGAGAGCTGGTCCTGCGACGAGAGCGGCAAGGTCTGGACCTTCAAGCTGCGCGACGGCGTGCGGTGGCATGACGGCCGGCCCTTTACGGCCGAGGACGCCGCTTTTTCCTTAAACTACGCTAAGGAACACGCCTATAAGTTTACCGACCTCGCACCGGTGGAGAAGGCGGAGGCGCCCGATAAAAAGACGCTGGTCGTCACCCTGGACGCGCCGTATGCTCCCTTCCTAGATAACATTGCCGGAACGCTCCCCTTGATCCCGAAGCATATCTGGAGTGCGGTCAAGGACCCGGAAACCTTCCAGGAACCGGCGGCGCTGGTAGGCACGGGACCTTTTAAGTACGGCGACTACAACAAGGCTCAGGGCACGTACCATTACCTGGCCAACGAGGATTACTACGGCGGCCGTGTGACGGTCAAGGAACTCCGCTTTGTGAAGATGGACGAGGGAACGGCGCCGGCCGCCCTCCGGCGCAAGGAGATCAACGCCGCGTCCGTTCCGCCCGAAAGCATCGAGGCGCTGGCCCAAGAGGGCTTTACGGTCATCAAGAGCCCGTACTACTGGGATGCCAAGCTGATGATCAACCACAAGAAGGAGCCCTTCAGTTCCCGGGGGTTCCGCCAGGCGCTGGCCTACATCATCGACCGGCAGGAGACCGTGGATGTCGCCCAGCGCGGCCAGGCCAGGGCCGGCAATCCGGGCTTTATCCCCCCGGACAGTAAAAGGTAAAGATCTACAAGTCTTTCGTAGATGTATTCCTTGTCGGCGACGGCCGCCGCCAGGAGCCCTCTCTGAAGTATAGCGGCAGCCTTCTCCAAATCGTCCCGATCCTTTGATGAGTGCAACATCCAGCAATCAGCCCAGCCTATCCAGTCCCATCCCCAGATCGGGTCTTCTGCGAGCCATTTCTCAAAAAGGCTCGCCGCCTTGTCTCTCTGACTAAGGATGAAATACGATTCTCCCATCGCCCGTTTCATATTTTAGACCATCAGTAGCTTCTGGCTTTGCTCCTTTTCCCAGTCCCGCGGCCGCTTCAGCAGCATCGCCACACACACGGGAATTGCCGGATATGAATCCACCCTTTCTTATTCTTGCAGGCTTTGGTTGACAAATGTAGCTCCTAGTAATATATGTAATGTAACTACAATGGTTACATTGGAGTGGTCGACATGCGCCAAATCAGCGTGGGAATACGCGAAGCAAAGATGAACCTCAGCCGTCTCTTGAAAGATGTTCACCAAGGAGCGCAAATTATCCTTACCGATCGAGGACTGCCGGTGGCTAAGCTTGTCCCTGTGACTCCGGAGGAATTGACTGTCGAAACCAGGCTACATAACCTGGAACAAAACGGATGGGTTACTCCGGCCCCCAAAGGCTGGCGCCCCCTGCCTCCGCCCCTTCCTGTACCGAATGGCCTCGCACAACGTTACCTCGAGGAAGACCGCAACGCATGAAACACCAAAGCCTGGCTGTCATCTACTGGGATACATCTGCTGTCATATCCGCTCTCTTCCGGGATGCCCACAGCGATGAGGCCTGGAAATGGTCCCGAACAGATGGGGTACATCTTCTTTCCACACTGGCCTTGGCCGAAAGCCATGCCGTTATCGCTCGCCTGAAGCGCGAACGTATCCTGGCCGATGTTCTCATCACTGCAGCTCTTCAAGCCCTGGAGAACGGGCCTTGGTACCAGCTTCATATCGCGCCGTCTCCCGGCGAAATCCGGCTACTTGCCGAGAAATGGCCCCTGCCTGGCGCAGACCTCTGGCACCTGGCTGCAGCAAAGACCGTACAAAAGGAGATCCCGGAAATAAAGATGCTTGCCTTCGATTCCCGTCTCCTTGTCGCCGCTGAGGGGGAAGGTTTACTTTTAACCGAGGACCGGCGAAGTTAGGCTTTTGACAACTACACAGAGTAATCTCTATCTGTGGCGACTATGGCATCAATTAGGCCCTCTGCTTTGATAACATTCTCCAGCTCTGACATTGGCCCCCGGTATTATCTATAACCTATTTGTTTGAAAGAAGCTGGTTTGCTTTTTTTAGCTGATGGATTTTAAAACAAGGCAGGTAACGGAAATGAAAGAGTATTCTGATTCCCAAAAGAACGAAATTAGGAACAGGGTTCTGGCATGGGCGGAGGAGTTCGAAAAAGACCAGCGGTACAAATCCCTTACCGAGGCCCAGAAGGAGGAAAGCTGGTTCATTATTGAACTTTTTGCGGATTTGATGTACGGATATTTTCTTCAGGAGCCTTCAGAATGGACTGCAACGGCATTGGAGGAATGCTGCCTGGATTTACTGCCGAGGAAGGTTTCCGCCGATGTGGACTTCTACAGAAATGTAGAGCCTGTCCTGACGGGTTTCTTTGGGTTTTTGCAGAGTAGAGATTACATATCTGATGCATCGAGGCTTATTTCACGCCTCAAAAAGGTTTCCAACGAAATGATTGAGCGGGCAGACAATCTTGCCTACTGGGGACCTGCAAAGCAGCTTGTAATGGGTGCAATGAAAGCAGGAGTAAATCTCGAGGATGCCAAGGAGTTCAACAGGTATGTTCAGATGCTTAATTTGTTGCGGTCCAGGCAAAACACACCTCCGGATGCAAAGGTTAAGGTAGGAGGTAACGATCCCTGTCCCTGCGGCAGCGGGCAAAGGTACAAAAAGTGTTGTGGCGGCGGGAGAATTGTACCATTCCCAACTGCAGGATGTGCGGCGACCGAGGGAAGACATAGTACAAACGCCGTCAACACGAACACTGAAAACATAGTGTACCAGCTTAAAATAACGCTCAAAGGTATTAAACCGACCATCTGGAGGCATTCCACAAGCTGCACAAGATCATTCAGGCTGCCTTTGGCTGGCAGGACTACCACCTGTTTAACTATGACTTCGGGGATGTAGTAGTGCATATTCCCGACCCCGATTACGCTCCGGGAGAACTTTACGGCACTAGAGAACTGAACGCCAAGAGAACTAAAATCGATGGCCTTCTTGTTGAGCGCGGGAAATGTGTCTATACTTACGACCTCGGCGATAACTGGAGGCACGATATTGTTTTGGAAAGAATACTGCCTGCTGAAAAGGGTAAGCGCTATCCGCTTTGTATCGACGGCGCCCGCCACAGACCGCCGGAGGATGTGGGCGGCGTTACCGGATACAAAGAATTCCTGAGCATTATTCGAGACCCTCAGCATCCGGAGCACGATGACTATCTT
Organism: Desulforudis sp. DRI-14; assembly: GCF_052618305.1. The sequence continues at coordinate 72,454 of NZ_JBQXEZ010000009.1, forward strand.
GTCTGGGCAGAGAAGGATACGAATGGCA